>JBJFGC010000283.1:0-2787 GCA_051892315.1 Eubacteriales bacterium | reverse complement strand
ATTTTCGACTGGGGCGGAATCTCCAGTGCCATCTATAATATGAAGGATCCCTCGACCATTGCTTCCACCCTCGCAAAGCTCGATAAGGCAGCGAACAAGGTGCTGAGCAAATTCATTGAAGACCTCGTCGAAGGAAACTGAACAACAGAAATTCCCATCTTTCCGGGACAGTTTGCAATCAATTGTCCCGGAGAGATCTCCGAATTTCCGTCCGAAAAAATTGGAAAAAGTATGGGTGCAAACATAAAATCCGCACCCATTTTTTTATAAAGGAGAACCATCATGCTGAAAGAACGCGGTATTGTTCTTCATATGCAGGACTGTGGAGAGTATTTTGCATCCCGTCTTGAGCAAACCAACCTCAACGTTGTCGGCGTTCATCCCGAAGGAGGCTGCGCGGCCCACGTGTCCATGGAAGCCTGCATCCATATGCTCGACACGCCCGCATGGAGGTCGTTCCGGCATCGGATGGAACGCGCCGGCATTGCTGTGGAATTTGAGATGCACGCCCTGTCATGGATCCTCGAACGGGAAAAATTCGAAACGCACCGGGACTGGTTCCGGATGACGGAAAACGGTGAACGAACGCCCGACTTCAACTGCTGCGCATCCAATCCCGATGCCCTGGCCTACCTCAGCGAACGCGCCGCCCTCCTCGCGTCCATCTTCCGCCCGGATACCGGCAAATATAATTTCTGGATCGACGATGTTTCGGACGCCTCCTGCCATTGTGAAAAATGCCGGGAGTTTTCCGCTTCCGATCAGGCACTGATTCTGTACAACGCGATCGCCGAGGGACTGGCCGCTGTCCATCCCGATGCCCGCGAAAGCTACCTGGCCTATTTTTCTACCCTCTCCGTCCCTACAAAGGTAAGCAGACGGGAAAATGTCTTTCTGGAGTTCGCGCCCATCGCCCGCGACTTTGACGTAAGTCTGTTTGACGAATCCCGCGAAAAAAACCATAGTCAGGTGAAGTCTCTCCCCGATCTGCTCCGCTTTTTCGGTCGTGAAGACGCCAAGGTACTGGATTACTGGATGGACAATTCCCTGTTCTCCGGCTGGAAACGTCCGCCGAAAAAGTTTCATCTGAACGCAGCCACTTGCGCGGCGGATGTGGCGCAATACCGACGGTTGGGCTTTGATTCGATCACCTCCTTCGGCTGCTTTCTCGGCGAGGATTACCGCGATTTGTACGGCGACGCAGACCTTAGCGAATACAGCGGCATTCTAAGCCGTTAAAACCGGCGTTTTTAAGAAGCGCTTGTTCGCTTACAGAGCCATAAAGAGGACACCGACGCCAATCAGAATACAGCCAATCAGAGATTTTGGGGTAAATTCCTCATGCAGGAAAAGAAAGGCAAGAATGCAGGTCAGCACCACGCTCAGTTTATCGATCGGTACAACTTTGGATACGCTTCCCAACTGCAGCGCCCGATAATAGCACAGCCAGGACGCACCGGTCGCCAGTCCGGACAGAATGAGAAACAGCCAGCTTTTCCGGCTGATTTCAAAAAGACCGCTTTGCACGTGCGTCAGAAAGACCATTCCCCACGCCATAAGCAGAACCACTGCGGTGCGCAGTGCCGTCGCGAGATTCGAGTTCACGCCGTCAATTCCCACCTTCGCGAGAATCGAAGTCAGGGCGGCAAACACCGCCGACAACAGGGCAAACACAAGCCACATAACAGAATTTCGCCTCTTTTTCTTGGAAAGATAGAGGTATTATAGCACATATCCTCCTGCTGCACAAGGGGATGGGATGGAAAAATCGGATTTTTCCGGAAACACCGCTCCGGTTTCTCCGTATTTCCCGCAATCCCCCACTTTTGCCACATAAAATTATGTTCTCAGGGTTGATTTTATGTGGAAAATGTGATAAAATAAAAACGAATGCAAAATGAAGATTTTACGAAAATTATGTATATAATATCCTTAAAATCATAATAAATTATTCAACGATTTTTTCGGAAGAAGGAAAGGATTTCTTGTTATGCAGAATTATGTATTGAGCTGCTGTTCCACGGCGGATCTTTCTTACGAGCATTTTGCTTCCCGTAAGATTTCTTACGTTTGCTTCCACTATACAATGGACGGCGTAGAATATAAAGACGACCTGGGCCGCTCCATGTCCTTTGAGAATTTCTACGCGGCAATGGTCGGCGGTGCGGAAACCAAAACCTCTCAGGTCAGCGCCGGAGAATACATCGAACATTTTGAAAAATTTCTGGCGGAGGGAAAGGATATTCTTCATGTCACCCTCTCCTCCGGAATTTCCGGTTCCCATATGTCCGCGCGCCGCGCCGCCCAAATCCTATCCGAAAAATATCCTGACCGGACCATCCGGATCGTCGACTCCTTCGGCGCGTCCTCCGGTTACGGGCTGCTGATGGACACACTGGCAGACAAGCGCGACGAGGGGATGGAACTGAATGAGCTTGCCGACTGGGCCGAGGCCAATCGTCTGCGCATGCATCACTGGTTTTTCTCTTCCGATCTGACCTTTTACGTCAAAGGGGGACGCATTTCCAAAACCGCCGGTGCCATCGGCGGACTCCTCGGGATCTGTCCTCTTCTGAACATGGATCATCTGGGACGTCTGATTCCCCGTGAAAAGGTTCGTCCCAAAAAACGTGTCATCCAGCGGATTGTGGAAATGATGAAGCTCCATGCCGATGAAGGACTGAATTACAGCGGCAAATGCTATATATGCCATTCCGCCTGTTTCGACGATGCACGTGCCGTGGCGGATTTGGTGGAAGCATCCTTTCCTAATTTAAATGGAAAGGT
>JBJFGC010000282.1:0-2788 GCA_051892315.1 Eubacteriales bacterium | reverse complement strand
AAAGGAAGCATCCATGCAAACCAAACCATACAAACCCGCCCGGCCGGTGTATATCATTTCCGCAGGTTCCGTGACCGGGCAGAAGGAAAAGCGCGGTCCGCTCGGACGGCGGTTCGATCTGACCGGCGACGACCGGTTCGGAAAGGACACCTGGGAAAAAGCGGAAGCGGAAATGCAGCGTCTCGCCGTCAGCATCGCGCTGCGCAAGGCCAGCTTCCGTGATGACGAAATCGACGCGCTTTTTGCCGGAGATTTAATCAACCAGTGCATTTCCTCCAGCTACGGTCTTCTTGCGTACCGTATTCCCTTTCTCGGCTTGTTCGGCGCCTGCTCCACCTGTGCGGAGGGGCTGCTCATGGCGTCGGTCTTTCTCTCCCTTTCCGGCGGTTTTGACCGCGCGGCCGCGGTCACATCGTCGCACTATTGTTCCGCCGAGCGGCAATTCCGCTATCCGCTCGAATACGGCGGACAGCGCGCGCCGACAGCCCAATGGACCGTCACGGGTTCGGGCGCATTTGTCGTTTCCGCGGTTGCGCGGGATATTGTTCGCTGCGACGGAGCGTATGTTCCGGTGATTGAGGAGGTTCTGCCGGGGTGCATTGTCGACCGCGGGATCACCGACGCGAACAACATGGGAGCGGCGATGGCTCCCTCGGCGGCGGACACGCTGGAGCGGTACTTTTCTTCATCCGCATCAGCGACGCCGGATCAATTTGATATGATTCTCACAGGAGACCTGGGGCGGGAAGGTTCGGCAATTCTGCACGATCTTCTGGCGGTCAAAAAACTCGACATTACGAAAAATCACGTGGACTGCGGCTGTATGATTTACGCGGAGCGGGAGTCGGACACGCATGCAGGCGGCTCGGGATGCGGATGCAGCGCAGTGGTGATGGCAGCGGATATTCTCGAAAACATCCGCAGCGGAGTTCTCCGGGACATTCTTTTTGTGGGTACGGGTGCGCTGATGAATCCGCTGGCGTTGAATCAGGGGCAGAACATCCCCGGAATTGCGCATCTGATTCGGATTCGTGGGGTGGAAAAAAAGAAAATTGAGCGTACGGAAGGAGAAATTCCCAATGAATCTGCTTGAATATATCCGCGCGTTTGTGGTCGGCGGTCTTTTATGTGTCATAGCACAAATTTTAATCGACCGGACGCGTCTCACTCCTGCAAGGATTCTGGTCGGCTATGTGGTTGCCGGTGTTCTTCTCGGTGCTCTGGGCCTCTACCAGCCCCTGATCGACTTTGCGGGTGCGGGAGCCACCGTTCCTCTGACCGGCTTCGGCTACACGATTGCCAAAGGTGTTCGTGAGGCAATCATCCGTGACGGTCTGCTCGGCGTGCTCACCGGAGGACTCACCGCCTCCGCCGCCGGAATCACAGCGGCTCTCGTTTTTGGTCTCGGTGCCGCTCTGGTTTTCAAGGATAAGGTGAAAAACTGAGGTGTAGTTTCTTGGGGCCCTGCCCCAAGAAACCAAAGCCTCCTCAAAAACCAATACCATAGCCGCCACTTTTTCTGCCATAGCTATTGACAAAACTCACAAAAATAAGTAAAATATAGGTATACCTATTGTTTGATGCAGGTGCGGAACGCACTTTTGAAAATCCGTTATTTCGTATTTTGTGAGGGAGTGTTATGAAAAAGAATCTTCTTGCATGTGTATTGCTTGCAGCCCTGCTTCTTACGTCGTTCGCCGGCTGCTCCAACAGCACCGAAAATGCCGACAACAACGACAACAGTGCAGTAAGCTCGCCTGATCCGACTTCTGAGGAAACCGTCGCTGAAGAACCGGAAATTACTCTGGACACTGCTGCCGCACAGTATGCGGACCGCGATTACGGCGGGTACGAATATCGCATTGCAGACCGCGGAGACCCGGGCTCCTATGCGGACTGGCAGACCTTTGACGTGTACGCGGCTGAGCTGACCGGTGAGGTCATCAACGACGCCGTGTACGAACGGAATGTAGCTCTGGAAGACGCAATGAACATCAAAGTTGCGGAGCGCGCAATGACGCACAGCGCTGTCACCTCTACCGTCAAAAGCTCCATCATGGCCGGTACCGACGACTATGATATTATGACCGACGGTCTGTCAACCATGGCTCCGCTCGTTTCCCAGAATTATCTGCTCGACGTCCGGCAGATTGATACACTCAAAATGGAAAACGAATGGTGGGACCAGCAGATTTACAATGAGCTTTCCATTCTGGGCAAATCCTTCTTTATTACGGGCGACATATCCGTCATGGACAACTACGGAACATGGTGCTACCTGTTCAATAAGACGATGGTTTCCGATTACGGCCTTGACAACCCGTACGATCTGGTCGACAGCGGCAAGTGGACCATCGACAAGCATAACGAAATGGCAGCGACCGTGACCATCGACTTGGACGGGGATGGCAAGTGGACGATGGAAGACTCCTACGGATACGTTACCGAAACCTACAACAATATGGCAATGTGGAACTGCTTTGGCTATCGCATTGTCAGCAAGGATGCGGAAGACGTTCCGATCTATACATATTCCGGTGAGGAACAGGTTTCCGCACTGATGAAGGTAGTGGAATCGCAGTACGCCTCCTCCACCAACATGGGAACCAACTCGACCGTAACCGGCGGCGGCGGTCTGACGCCGAACACCCGTGAAAATCAGTTTGCCATCGGCAAGGCGCTGTTCTACTATGCAGGTATGAGAAACATCACGCTCTTCCGTGACAGCGACACCGACTTCGGTATCATTCCGGCCCCGAAGTACAGCGAAGACCAGGAACAGTATTAC
>JBJFGC010000281.1:0-2793 GCA_051892315.1 Eubacteriales bacterium | reverse complement strand
ATAAATCCAATGGGAGAAAATGCCGTATCCGGAAGGACTCTCATCCGAATCGGAGAGAAACACAGTTGTTTTTCTCCAGGGTCTTGACAAAAACGACGTCATGGTGTACAATAATATGCAGTGCCGGGGTGTAGCGCAGTTGGTAGCGCACTTGGTTTGGGACCAAGATGCCGCAGGTTCAAATCCTGTCACTCCGATAGGGATAAACCCAGAAAAAGTCTCGTAAACAACAGTTTACGAGACTTTTTTGTTTGTTTTTTTGAGTATTTCGTGTGTCATACGTCGACATAATCAAAACTCAGGTCAGCAGTTCGGTCAACAAACGATTTTGTGATAGCGGGAAAGTGAGCTTCACATGGCAAGCATTCACCCGAATGACAGAGATGGAAAAGTTGTTTTCTTCAAAATCAAAGCGTTTCTCGGCAGAGATGACAACGGCAGGCCAATGGCAGATGCTTTTTCAAAAAGCATCTGCCCCAAGAAACTCCCATCAATTCCCACTCACTTCAGCATTTCCTGACCTCCGGTCACAGGAACAGCCTGACCGGTTTCATATTTCTGGTCGATGATGTAGAGAACCGCCTTTGCCACATCCTCAATCCGGCAGCCGCGTCCGAGCGGAACCTTCGCTTCGTAAAACCGGCGGACATCCGCAACCGTCTTCGCGCCCGGAACCTTGCCCGCATTCAGGTACTGCACGAACAGCCCCTTCACCGGGTCGGACCACAGCGGACCATCGAGGAAGTTGCCCGGGCAGACCGCGTTCACCTTGATGCCGTACGGCGCCAGTTCCAGTGCAAAGGACTGGGTCAGACCGATGCCGCCAAACTTGCTGCCCGCGTAAGCAAAGTTTTTGTTCGAGCCGGACAAACCGGACTTGGAGTTGATTTCGATAATGTCGGTCATGTATTCCGGCGATGCCGCACGTTCGAGCTTCATGACTGCCGACGCGTACTTCGCGCAGAGGAAGTATGCCGTATAGTTGACGGATGCAACCAGTTCAAAGTTCTGCTTGGTCATTTCTTCCAGCGAACCCGCGCGCACAATGCCCGCATTGTTGACAAAGATGTCCAGCCCGCCG
Source organism: Eubacteriales bacterium (assembly GCA_051892315.1). Lineage (GTDB taxonomy): Bacteria > Bacillota > Clostridia > Oscillospirales > CAG-272 > UMGS1696. The sequence continues at coordinate 1,712 of JBJFGC010000281.1, read as the reverse complement.
AAGGCGAGAACGGTCTTTTCCATCATCGCGCGTACGCTGTCCTCATCGGATACGTTGGCTGCAACCGCGATGGCCGGCGCACCAAGCTCCTCGGTAATCGCGGCCGCTGTCTTTTCTGCCCCCGCGATGTTCATGTCCGCAATCACAACCGCCGCGCCTTCTCCTGCGAGATAACGCGCGATTCCTTCACCGAAGCCCTGTGCGCTGCCGGTGACAATGGCGATCTTGCCAGCCAGTGCTTTGCCGGAACCGCCCGCGAGACTGACCTTTGCCCGATAGCTTTCCACTTCCCAGTTCACGATGAAGTCCACCATCGAAGGAGCCATGTGCCGCACACCGCCAAAGTTTACGGACAGGGTCGTGATGGTCATCGCATCCTGCCATACCGCTGCCGCAGTACGTGCTTCCTTCACGGTCTTGCCGATGGTAAACATACCGATGCCCTTTGCAAAAACCACCTTCGGGAGGAAGCCGCGGCGTTCCTGCAGCTCTGCAAAGGCTGCCTGAATGGCCTCCACGGAAAAGTCTTCAAGGAAAAGCGGCTCCGCTTTGCAGTAAACAATGTGGTCCGGGGACAGAGGCTCCCGGAGAACCGCGAATGCTTCCGCAGATTCGGCATACTTCAGAATTTCCCGGTTGCAGGTGAAGACAACTGCCGCGCCGCCGTCCGCATCGTAGGTCATACGAAGGACAGGCGCGATTTTTGCAGCGGCCGCAGTGTCCGTTTCACATTCCGAAAAGTCCGGCTTCACCGTGAGAAGCGACGCAATCTTGTCCATCACGGACGCGACAACGACGTCGAGCTCGTCCGATGTGTCGGCCGCGAAGAAAATACCGTGGTTCTGCAGGAACACAACGTTTGCGTTCTTGCCGGTGGTCTCCCGATATGCGAGAAGCTTCGTCCGGCAGTTGGATGCGAGAATGTAACCGGGTTCGCATTCATCCACCCAAACAGCATCCGGGAACAGCTCCTTCACCTTTGCTTCCGCGCCGGCAGAGCAGGTCAGCGCGTTGACGGACGACGGATGCACGTGCAGGATGTACGTCTGCGGGAACAGGTCATGCAGCAGTGTTTCCACGGAAGGACGCTTGGCTTCCTCGCCGATGCACTTCGACGCCATCAGGTCGCGGAGAACTTCGGCTTCGCGGGCTGCAGTGTCGGCGGAATACTGATTTTCCCAGATTTTCGCAAGGCGGCTGCGGTCCATTTTGACAAATCCGTCCGCTGTAATGGAAGCAAGGGAGGTTCCGCTTCCCTTTATGTACAGATTTTCTTTATCCTTGTAGGATGTATTTCCGCCGCCCGCCAGAACGAACGCCGGATTTTTCCCATATCGGTTGGAAAATTCGACAAGTGTTTCGATACCCATAAAATTTGTCTCCTTTGACAGAAAAAGTATTGAAAATTCCGAAGGGAGAAGGGAGGCGTGAAAACGCCTTACCCTTCGTATCCTCCGATTTTTGCGTATTTTTTGATTTTATCCTCCAGCGACATCGTGTTTCCGGGAGCAAACATCGCGTCAGCAAGATTTGCGGTCGCCGCCTTTTCATGCCCGATGAGAGCGTAGGTTGCCTCTCTCAGGTGTGCGTACGCAGGGTCGGCCAGCGCCGGACAGATGAAGGACTGACGGGGAGAGTTGATGTCCTCGCCGGAAATTTCAAAAAGACCGCTTTCGTGGCAGAGGTCCATGACACGGCGAAGCTGCTCCTTG
>JBJFGC010000280.1:0-11343 GCA_051892315.1 Eubacteriales bacterium | reverse complement strand
CCGAAATGCGCACGACCGCAATCCCGCCGCGTCCCCGCGGCGTCGATACGGCAGCAATCGTACATGCAAGTGGATTCATGTGTATACCTCTCTCTTTCCTGAAATGGAGTTTTCGCGGGGGCGGGTCCTTCTTTCCAAAAGCACCCGCCCCCGCATTTCTTATCCCCTGTAGTATACCGCAGCTTCCCCGCGGTCGCTCGTGTTGCCGCGGACGGTCACGTCCTCGCAGTTGAGCGTGACAATATCGTAGGAGGCGTAGTCCGCACAGTCCTGGGGAGCGTAACAGCAGTTGGTGAAGACGTTGTCCTCGATGCGCACATGACGGGCCGACGAGACGAAAATCGCGCTCTGTGCGATATCCGTGAAGCGGTTGTCGTGGATGTACAGATTCTCGTGGACACCGGCCGGATAGTCGGCGCTGTTCGCGTCGTGGCAGGCCTTGAAGATCAGAGCGCCCTGGTTGGCGCCGCTGTCGATGTGGGCGCAGTACTCAATGACGTTGCCGCGGATCTCCACGTTCCGGCACGGGCCGACCTCCCACCACACGCGGATGTCGGGCGCAAACAGGAGGGCCGCCAGCGACATGCCGTAAATGTAGCAGTTTTCAATCAGGACATCGTGGGTCTGGACGAGAAAGCCTCTGGCGCGGGTATTCCGGACCGTGCAGGCGTCGATATGCAGGGCGGCGAAGTATTCCGCATTCGCCAGCGTATCGCCGACGGCGAACTCTCCCTCCTCCTCGCGGTAAACGGCGTTGTTTTCGCCGTCCACGGCGTCGATGACAAACGAACCCTTTCGCAGGAAGGTCGCGGAATCGTACACGTAGATGGTGTCGCCGGGTTCCGCCCAGCGTTTCGGAAGGGGAAGAACCTCATGACGGCGCGGATAGATCATTTTCACGGTTTTCTTTTCCGTGTCCAGCGCATGGATGCCGCCGGCGGTCCCGTGGATGTTCAGGGTATCGTCGCCGAGACCTTCCATATGGCAGTGGCGCAGCGTCAGCTTTCCGGCAAGACCGAGGGCGTGGATGCCGTCCGCGTTGGCAGCCTTCAGACGGCCGGACCCGTCCGGAACGCGGATACAGAAGTGATCGAACACAAAGTCGCGGCTGCGGGGGCGGATGGTGGCGCCGAAGCTGGCCGCGGAATAGATGATGATGTTTTCAAGCGTGACCCTCTCGCAGGAGATGAAGTTGAAAATCGAATTCCCGTAAATCTCGTACCGGATGTTGATGCGGTGGCCGACCTTCAGCCGTTCCGAAATCGTGTCGGGACGGATGCGGACAAGGTGGTCGCCGATGACGTCGTAGTCCAGCCCGACGTGGCGGACGGCGGTTTCTCCCGCAGGGGTGACGAACGTCTGCTCCGCGGGGGTATTATGGTAGGTAGCCAGTGCATAGTCCGGGGAACCCTTTTCGTCAAAGCTGTTTGTCCCGCAGAAATGCTCAAAGCCGGTCACGGGAAACTCGTCGTCAATGCGCAGGTCGGCGGTTCCGGCGGCGCGGTCGATGGCCGTGACCGTTCCGGCGGCGCCGATGGGATGGTCGGTATCCAGAAAGAAATCGCAGACGGCAACGTCGCGGCAGTCCTCCATACAGAAGACGTCGTTATTCCCGGAAATCGGTCCGCACGGGTCAAAATGGGCAAGGATCGTTGCGCCGTTCCCGTGAAGGTACAGCTTTCTCGCCCCCCGTATGCAAATCGGCCGGAAAATCCGGTACGTCCCCGTCCGGAAATGGATATGGATTTCCTCCTCCCCGTACGCAAGCCCGTCCACCAATCTCTGCAAATCATCCGAGCAGTCCGCAGGGGTGTCCGGCAGAATCCCCGCGTCGCTGAGGCAATACATTTTCTTCTGCATGATTCTTATCCTCCGTTTGATTGTTTTTTCATTGTAACACACCGAAAGGGGGTCTGTCAATAGGCTTTCCGGCGGGGGCAGACCGGGATTTGCGCATGCCATGCCCGGAAAAAAACGCCCGCAGCTCCCGCCGCAGACGTTTTTCTGTGCTTTTCTGTTCAGTCTTCGATTTCAATAAACGTGTCCGCATCCTCAGGCGTCGTGCCGGAGGCGAGGAAATCCGGAAGCTTTTCAATCGGCATCTTCTGAATTTTTTTGGGACGGCGCGGCTCGCTCCGGCGGCTTGCCGATCCCTTCGCGTCCGATTTGCCCTCCGGCTTGTCCGCACGTTCGGGACGTTCCGCATGCTCCTGCCGTTCCTGCCGTTCCGGGCGCTCACGGCGCGGCTGCTGAACCTTGTCCGGACCTTCGTAGGTGATGATGATCTTGCGGTTCTTGTCCGTGCCGACGCTGTGGGTCGAAACGTTTTCGAAATTGTGAAGCTCACTGTGGATGATGCGCCGCTCGTACGCGTTCATCGGCTCCAGGAAAACATTGCGCTTGTACTTCACCGCACGCGCCGCCATCCGGCGCGCCAGCGCACGCAGCGTCTCCTCCCGCTTTGCACGGTAGTTCTCGATGTCCACGACAATCTTGACGTAGTCGCCGCCCTTCTGCCGCGACTGCCGCAGCGCCGCAAGGTTCACCAGATACTGCACCGCATCCAGCGTCTCGCCGTGATGCCCGATCAGAATCCCGGTGCCGCTTCCTTCAATGTCAATCTTCGGGTAAACGTTCGCGTCGCCTTCGATGACGTATTCTTCGCCTTCCGGACATGCCGCCGCCTTCGCTTCCGCTTCAATTGCCATGTTCCGCAGAAGCGTATTCGCAAAGTCGAGCGCGTACTGCATCTCCGCTTCCGTGACGCCGACCTTCTGACGGTCTTCGTCCACCACCGGCGCTTCCGATGCTTCGGATGCCTCGGACGCAGCTTCTTCTGCATCTTCAGGTGCTTCCACAAATTCAGCCGCTTCCACGGCTTCCACGGCTGCGGCAGCCTCCATTGCTTCCATTGCTTCCACAGCTTCGGCCGCTTCCGCCGCTGCGGCAGGCACAGGCGCTGCCGTCCCGGACGGCACTTCTGCTGCCTTTTCCGCCGGCTTCGGCTGCTGCTGACGCGGACGGCGGCGGATGTCATTGCTCATGCGGCCGCCGGATGCGCCGGCTCCGCTGCCAAAGCCTTCCTCATGCGCCGCTTCTCTCGTGAAGTCCGAAAGGCCGACCGGAGATGCGATGATCGCCTCAGCCTGCTCGGAGACCGCGTCCGCATTCTGGGACTTCGGACGGCTCGGACGCCGCTGCGGCTTCGCCTGATTGCGCAGACTGGAATGGTATTCCGGCTTTGCGGCCTCCGCCTGCGGTTCCTGGACAGGTACTGCGGGGGCTGCGGGAAGCTCCTCCGCCGGCTCCGTTCTGACCGGCGCTTTTTCCGCCGGCTTCGGCTCTGCGGGCTTTCCGTCCGCTGCCTTCTTTTCCGCAGGTTTCGGCTCCCGCACTTCCTTGCGTTCCTTCGCTTCCTTCGGCTCTCTCACCGGATGTTCGGTCTGCCGTTCCGGTTTTTCCGCTTTCACCGGCTGTTCCGCAGCCGGACGTTCCGGAACCGGACGTTCCTGTTTCTGGGGACGGGACTCCGGCTTCGGCTGACCCTCGTGTCTCGGTTCCTTTTTGGATCCCTGCGTGCCCGCCGGACGTGCGTCCTGCGGCTTTTCGGCTTCCGCACCCGCACGCTTCGGTTCCTGCTGCTTCGGTTCCTGCTGCTTCGGGGGACGAGCCTCCGTCTTCCGCTGGCCCTGACCCTGGTTCTGCGGCCGCTCCTGATTCTGGTTCTGCGGCCGCTCCTGACCCTGGTTCTGCGAACCGTTCTGGGACTTCTTCTGTCCCTGACCCTGACCCGGATTCTGCTTGCGCGGCCGTTCGTCGGCTTCGCTGCCGCCGCGGTTGGTGTGGACCTTCATGCCGCGCAGGTCGGCCACAAGGGAGTTAAGCTCGGCGTTGAGCTGACTGGACGCGGACTCGGTCACCGTGACCTTGATTTTCGCGTCGCGCGCGCCGATGCCAAGAAAGCCCTTTTTGGGCATTTCGAGAATTTCGTAGCTGATCTCTTTTCCGTCATGGGCATACTCGCGGTTGGCTACCGCAATTGCCTCCTCAACGGTCTTTGCCATTACAAGATAAGTTTCGTTCATGACTGCGCCTGAATGGTTTCTCCTTAGTTTGTTTTGCTTGTGTCGTTGTTTTCGGTTTTTTTGCTCTTTCTTTTGTAGGCCGCACGGTCGTCGTTTTTGATGGGAGCGGCCTTTTCATCCTCCGCGGAGGTGGTATCTCCCATGGTCTCCCGTTCCGCCTGCTCCTCGGCCTCCAGCTCCTCCGCCTTCTTCCGCTGACGTTCAAGGTACTCCTCGTCGTCAATGTGGTGCAGACTGCGCACCGGCGCCTTGTTTTCCTTCTTTGCCTTCTTTTCCTTCACGTTGGCCGCGCGTTCAGCCGCACGGTAATCCTCCTCCGTGAACTTCGGAACCGGAAAGAGCTTTGAGAACAGAATGCGCTCAAGGGTGGAAAGGATGCTTCGGAAAATCCAGTACACGCCGATGGCCGCGGACATCTGGAATTCGATGTACACGGAAAGAAGCGGCATGGTCCACATCATGATTTTCATCGACGCGCTGTTCTGGGTCTGCTCGGTTTCGGGCGACTGGTAGGTAAACTTCTGCGTGATCTTCTGCGAGAGAATCATGACGATAAACGTCAGGACCGGAATGAGCATCAGCCAGTTGAAGGGGGAGAAGGAGATCTCCGGTATCTGGGAGAGGTCAAACGGCCCGACCTTGAAGACGGGAAGCACAGCTCCCTCCAGCGACGGCGCAATGCTGTAGTAGTTCGCCACATCGTCCCGGATGAAGTTGATGATGGAAATCTGCGCGTTGCGGGGGTCAATGGTCATACCGGCGCTTTCGAGAAAGCTCTGGAGAGCCGTAATCTCCGCGGTGGGAATGTTGGAGATGTAACGAAGAGGTCGGACAACGACGTTGTAGAGACAGATGATGATGGGGAACTGGATCAGAAGGGTTCCGCAGCCGCCGGCGGGGTTGAAGTTTTCCTTCTTATACATGTCCATCAGCTCCTCCTGCATCTTCTGCTGAGTCGCCTGATCGTTTCGTCCGGCGTATTTTTTCCGGATTGCCGCGACTTTGGGTGCAAGGGACGCCTGCTTGACCTGGTTCTTCTGCTGCTTGATGCCGAAGGGGGAAAGAATGATTTCCATAATCAGCGTAAACAGGAGAATCGCAAGCAAATAGTTGTCAGTCAGCGAATACGCCAACCGGATAAGATATCCCATCGGGATATACAAAATATCAAAAATACTTTCCATTTGGTTCTCCAAGAAGGGATTTAGGGAACGAAGACGCGGAAGTTCGCGGGGACACCTTTTGGGAACAGCGGAGATGCCCCGCACTCCTTTTCAACAACTTTCCTGCAGCCCGGTTTTCCTTCCTTTTCCGAAAAACAACGTCCGCAGAAAAGTTCTGCACGGGTCTTTTCCGGGGACCCGCGGGGGTTGGCCGCAGTCCGCGGAATACGTTTTGGTTCAGCGTCGGAAGAGGGAGCGCAGACGGCTCCATACCTCCGCTCGGGTGGGGACGGGATCGTCGCCGCCCCGTGAAAAGGGATTGCACCGCAGAATCCGCCAGAGGGCCAGAAGGGAACCGGCGAAAATGCCCCACTCCATGACCGCATCGATGGCGTAGCGGGAGCAGGAAGGCGTGAAGCGGCAGGAGGACACCGGTTTCAGCGGTGAGAGGAAACGCCGGTACATGCGGACGGGGAGCAGATACGCGCGCCGCAGACCCAAAAAGACGCCCGAAAGGACGCGCCGGACGCTTGTCTGATGCCGGACGCCTGTCCGGTTCCGGACATTCGTCAGGGGGTCACGTTCCGCCGTCATGGTCGGGTTCCTCCGCTTCGGTTTCGCCGAGCCGGTCCGGCTTCAGGAGACCGGCCTTCGCAAGGCAGTATTGCAGGTCGCGTTTTACCTCCTGCATTTTCAAGACGGTGCATTCCGTTTTCGGGACAAGAACGATCAGATAGCCTGTGCGTATACCGGTTTCCCTGTCTATCTGCCGGTAGGCTTCTCTGAGAACCCGTTTTGCCCGATTCCGCTGCACCGCGCCCCCGATTTTTTTTGAGGCTGAAATCCCGATGCGGTTGAGCGATTTCTTTTCGGGATTTTGTTTTTTCAGGAGAGCGGCATGCCGGTCGCGCAGCACATAGACCAGCGTGCTGTGCGAGGAAAGCCGTTTCCCGTTTTTGTAGGCCTTGCGATACAAATGATTCTCGGTGATTGCGTAGAATTTCATGTTTTTCATCCGCTCCTGCCCCGCATGGAGAGGGGGAAGGGAGACGGCCGGTTTGAATTTGCGTTGACGATGGTTTTCAAATAAAACGATAACCTCCGGTTTTCCGTAAGAAAGCGGAGGTTATAGAGGGAACGGGTCCGGGGCTCAGTGCGTGAGGCGGGCGCGGCCCTTGTCGCGTCTTCTCTTGAGAACTTTTCTGCCGTTGGCGGTAGCCATTCTCTTTCTGAAACCGTGTTCCTTGCTTCTCTGTCTTTTTTTAGGCTGATATGTTCTGAGCATATTCACACCTCCTTACTATAGTGAAGAAAAATTGTTTAACCAATTTACGCCCAATGCGCAGATAGACAACAGTAATTATATAACAAAAGCCCTTGTATTGTCAAGAGCTTTGGGAAATTCTTTTTTTAAGAATTTACGGAAAAATGCCTTTGCTCTGCGCAGACCGGGGGAAAAACGGTTCGCGGCGCCTGCCGTTCCTCTGCGGCTGCTTTTTCCGGCAGGGTCCGCAAAAACCGCAAAAGGCGGTTTTCTTCCTGAATCCTTGACAAAAAGAACGGAGTATGGTATAATAGATTGGTATATATTTTAATGTACAAAAACGACATTCCGGAGGCAATATGGAATTGCAGAACGACGCGGATCTGTCCGAAATCTGGCGAATGGTCAACGAGAATATGCGCGAAAGCTATAAATACAGCGAACAGTCCTACCAGCTCTGGTTCGGCCGAATGCAGCTTTCCCACCTTGACGCCGAACGCGCCGTTTTCGTGTGCGAGAACGAACAGAAACGCACGATCATAGAGAAAAATTACAAAAAATTTATTACCTCCTCCCTCGTGGAGGTCATCGGCTACGAGCCGGTGGTCGAAATCGGAGTGGACACCTCCCTCGCTCCGAAAATCCCCGACGACGGTTCCGTCGTTTCCCCGTTGAAAATCGTGCGGGAACGTCAGGCGGAGCGGGAACGCGGCCGGGGCAGCACAGCCGCTCCGGGCGGCGCCGAGCAGCTTCCGCTGACGGCGGTCAGTCCGAGTCAGGCGGAAATCCAGAAAAGCCGGGAGCGGGACAAGCCGGAAGGCAGAGACGCCGGGGAACCGGACGACGCGGGGGTCACGGAGGTGGAGTTTGCGGAATTCTCCAGCTCGCCGGACGAGAGCCGCGGCGAACGCCGTCTGACCTACAACGAGGACTACACGTTTGAGAACTTCATCGTGGGCAACTCAAACCGGTTTGCGCACGCGGCGGCCTTGAACGTCGCGGACAACGTTGGGATGAAGGTCAACCCTCTTTTCATCTACGGCCCGTCGGGCTTAGGCAAGACGCACCTGATGTACGCGATTGCGAACCGCGCGCTGAAGCGGAAGCCGGACATGAAGGTGATTTATGTCAAAGGGGAAGAATTCATGAACCAGCTGATTCTGGCCATTCAGCGGGGCTGGAACCATGCGTTCCGGCAGAAGTACCGGAGCGCGGACATGCTCCTCATCGACGACATCCAGTTCATCGCGGGCAAGGAATCGACGCAGACGGAATTCTTCCACACGTTCGACGCACTGTACGAGGATCACAAGCAGATCATTCTGACGTCGGACCGTCCGCCGCGGGAGCTGACGCTTCTGGAGGAGCGGATCCGGAGCCGGTTTGAGGCGGGGCTTCTGGCGGACATTCAGCCGCCGGACTACGAGCTGCGTCTGGCAATTCTGAAAAACAAGATCAGCCAGAACCACATTGACGTTCCGACGGATGTGGTGGATTTTCTGGCGCGGAACCTGCAGGAAAACATCCGTCAGCTGGAGGGGGTCATCAAGAAGCTGGCCGTCTCCAATCTTCTGACGGGGCAGCCGGTGACCATGGAGATGGTGATTCAGACGGTACCGGAATACCTCCGCGACGCGGAGCCGGTTTCCGACACGGTCAACCGCATCATTGACTGTGTGGCGAAGCACTATTCCGTAAAGGTCGAGGACATCCTCGGCACCTCCCGCACCAAAAAAATCAAAACCGCGCGCAACGTGGCCATGTACATCGTCCGCTCCGTGACCAACATGTCCCTCCCCCAGATGGGCGTCGTCTTCTGCCGCGACCACAGCACCATTCACTCCAACATCAACGCCGTCGAAACCGAGCTTTCCTCCGACCCCGTTCTGGACGCGACGATCAACGAGATCACGAAGGAGATCAAGCGGGGGTAGGCCGGGACGCGGAAAACGCGGCGGGAAGCCTTCTTTCCGAAGGCGCAGCCCCACCTTCCCACAGACCTTTCCCAAAGGTTTTTCCGCCCCTCGCGTGAGGTTTGGAAACGGTGGAAGGTTTCCAACACAGTTTTCCACAACTTGTGGAAAACTGATGTGGATACCCGCCGGATGCCTGCATTTTCCGACCGATTTTTCTGCAAGGATCTTCCTTTCGCGTTTTTTCTCCCCGGTTTCGCGGGGAAAAACCGGTTTTCCACAGTTTCCCCCATATTTCCACAGCCTTTGGAAAACATTTTGGAAAACTGCCTCTTTTCCCTTGTTTTGCGGCCTCCGGCGTCCTGCGCCGGCGGTATACCGCGCGGACCTGCGCGGCTTTTCCACAGACTTTGCCGGACGGAAAACTGCCTTTGGAAAACCTTTGGGAAAACCCGAACCTGCCGATTTTTGCCCGGAAAGCGCCCTTTTTGCGCGGAAAAGGGGGATTTTCAGGCTTACGTACGTTTTTTCCGGCGGCAGCGGCAAAACCAAACCATCGTTTTTCCAAATCTTTTCCACAGACCGCGCGCAGCGCGGCGGCGGCGAAACTTTTTTGTTCCCTGTGGAAAATTTGCAGATTTACCGAAATTTTTATGGATTTTTTGGGCAAAACTATAGAAATCTCAGGTCAAAATCCGATTTTCCACAAAGCCCACATCCCCTACTACTGCTACTGCTGAAAACTTATTATAATTCTTTATCTTGTTACACTTACTTTTACAGCAATTCCAAAACCGCACGCCGATACACCCGAAAAAAGGGAAAATACACCCACCCGCACGAAAAAAGGTTAATAAGGACAGGGCCCCACGTTTCCCGGAAAAATTCCGGAAAAGCCTGCCATCCAAAAATGCACCCGAAATTCATCGGCACACCCACTTTTCGATTTATTTACTTCACCTAATTAAATAGTAACAGAAAACGTCAAAAGCCACCCGAAATACACCCAATTTTCTACATAAGCAGAATAACCTCAGACTTCTCTCGAAAATGTTTCACGTGAAACAAAACCGAAAAAACACCCCGCGATCCTTCCGGAAAAGTTCGGGAAGACGGAGAACCTTCCCGAACGGGCTTTTCGGAGGAGATCGGGACAGATCCCCAAGGAGATAAACGATGAAAGCAACCTTTGATAAACAGAAGCTGCTGGCTGCGCTGACGCCGGCGGCGAGCATATCACAGACAAAAAATACGCTGGTATCGGTTGACGGGCTGCTCTTTGAATGCCCGCCGAATCCGCGCTTCGGCGACTACGACACCGACAACCCGAACCTCTGCCGGATTTCCGCGTTCGACCTGGAAAAAGGTCTGCGCACCTCCGTCGAATGCGAGGTGGAGGAGAAGGGCCTGTTTGTCATCAATACCGTAAAGATTCTGCAGATTGTCCGTGCCATGCCGGAAGGCAGCATCACCATTGCCATCGACGACAAAGGCAAGGTCCGCATCACCGGCGGGGGCGGGCAGTCCTCCTTTGACATCACCGCGACGCCGGGCGAGGAATTCCCCAGCATGCCGATGTTCATCGGCGAGCGGGTATACCAGATTCCGCAGTACCTCATCCGGCAAATGATTGCGCGGACCGTGTACGCGGTGGCGCAGAACGACCAGCGGGCCGCGTTCACCGGCGCGTATTTCAAGATTCAGGACAGCGAGCTGACGGTGGTAGGCTGCGACGGGAACCGGCTGGCGGCAGCAAAATGCACGCTTCCGGAGGGTTCGCCGGACGCGACGATGCTCATTCCGGGAAAGTTTCTCGTGGAGCTGACCAAAATGCTGCGCGACACCGAGGATGATCTGACCATGATGATTGGCCGGAAGCACATCATTTTCAAGATCGACTCGATTTACTTCTTCACGCGGATGCTGGACATGGACTACATGGATTACGAAAAGCTGCTGCCTGTTTCCTACCGGACGGAGGTATTTGTTTCGGCGGACGAGCTGCGCAGTGCGGTGGAACGCGCGTCCATCGTGACGGAAGACAAGCTGGGCGGGAGCGGCAAGTCGCCGATCAAGCTGGACATTGGTTCAGGAGCGGTGACGCTGTCGTCGGTTTCGTCCGGCGGGTCGGTGCACGAGCGGGTTCCGGCGCTCATCGGCGGTGCGGAGCTCTCGATTGGTTTCAACTGCCGGTTCCTTCTGGATGCGCTGCGTGCGGTTCCCACGGACTGTGAGACGCTGCGGATTCATCTGAATTACTCCGACAAGGGTATCATGATTGAGCCGGCGTCCGGCACAGACTTTGTGACGGCGCGGCCGGACGAGACGGTTGCGCAGGAACACAAGTTTCCGACTCCTCCGGAAAGTGAAAACAAAAGTTCTGGTGAAGAAGAAAACAAAAATTCGATGTTCATGAGTTTTGTCATGCCGATCCGCATGAACAAATAAGGAAAAAAAGTGCATGTTTATACACATTGGTGCAGGAAGCGTTGTCCGCGGGGAAGCGGTGATCGGTTTCTTTGACATGGACGGCAAGTGGGATTCCGAAGTCACGAAAGATTTCCTCAAGCGGGTCGAAAAGGATGGCCGCACGTGCTCCGCGGGTTCCGATCTCCCCCGTTCCTTCGTTCTTACCGACGATCGCCTGATCTTCACCCACATCTCTACCTCCGCTCTGAAGTCTCGGGCGGAAGGTGGGGAGTGAGTTTGATTGGGGGATGTGCACTGGGGCTCTGCCCCAGACCCCGCTTAGGGACCTTTTGAGGAAAGGTCCCTAAGGACCTCCAAACCTTTTCGGGTAGGGGTGGGTTATTGGGTGTAGCTGATAGCCATATAGTTTATCCCATCCTATAAAATGTAGACATCCAAACTATCAGAAGCCGTAAAGCGAGCGGTCAGGGGCCGCCGAGACCCTGACC
>JBJFGC010000279.1:0-11351 GCA_051892315.1 Eubacteriales bacterium | reverse complement strand
CTCGTACCGGTTTCCCGGGCAATTTTTTCGAAAAGCTCCGCGCCGTCCGTGGCAATCTTGATGATTTCCTCCTTGGACTTGCGGAAAACCTGTTCCCGCTGCGCAAGCGAAGTGGAATTGTACAGATGAACGATGGCGTTTTTGCAGCCGTCAAGTGCAGCGAAGGTCTTGCGGATGATATGCTCGCGGCTCTGGGTCAGCACCTGAACGGTGACGTCGTCCGGAATCCGGTTTTCCTGAATCAAAGTACGGAGGAAGGTGTATTCCGTTTCGCTGGCCGCCGGGAAGCCAACCTCAATTTCCTTGAAGCCGACTTTGACCAGGAGGTCAAAGAAATCAAGCTTTTCCTCCAGACTCATCGGAATGATCAGCGACTGGTTGCCGTCCCGCAGGTCAACCGAGCACCAGGTGGGTGCCTTTTCGATATAGGTTTTGTCCGCCCACTTCCGCGTGGGCTTTTCCACAGGGAAAAACTGTCGGGTGTATTTTCTGGTATTTACCATGCTGCCTCCTTACTCTTTCATTCCACGGCGGCAATCACTTCCACCTCTACCAGCGCGCCCTTGGGAAGAGCCTTCACAGCGACACAGCTTCGCGCAGGGCAGGAAGTAATATACCGACCGTATATTTCGTTAAAAACGGCAAAATCGTTGATGTCCGCTAAGAAGCAGGTGGTCTTGATGACCCGGTCAAAGGAGCTTCCTGCCTCCTTCAGAACAGCGGACAGGTTTTTCATCACCTGTTCGGTCTGCTTCACAATATCGTTTTCCGCGAGCTGACCGCTCACAGGATCAAGGGCGATTTGCCCGGAGGTGTAGAGCAGATTGCCGTACACCACGCCCTGCGAATACGGGCCGATGGCCTTGGGCGCTTGCTCCGTCGAAATTTTATGGAACATCACATTTTCCTCCTCAAATCATTCCAGGATTTTCAGACCGGCCTCGGTCAGTGCTTTTCTGATTTTTTCAATATGTTCAAAGTTTCTTGTTTCCAGGGTAATCCGCAGGCAGCAGCCGTTGACGTCCGAACCTTCGTTGGAACGCTCGTGATGCACCGCAGTGACGTTTCCGCCCTGCTCGGCAATGATGCGGGAGACGTTCAGAAGCTGACCGGGCTTGTCCACCAGCTCGATGGTGAGCTGACAGCTCCGGCCGGACATCAGGAGTCCGCGCGCAATGACGCGGGACAGAATGGTCACGTCGATGTTGCCGCCCGAGAGCAGGCAGACGGTCTTTTTCCCCGTCAGGTCGACCTTGCCGAACATTGCCGCCGCGACCGCCACGGCTCCGGCGCCCTCTGTGACCAGCTTGTGCTGCTCCATCAGGGCCAAAATGGCCGCGGAGATTTCGTCGTCGCTGACCGTCACGATTTCGTCCACATACTGGGAGCAAAGGTCGTAAGTAAGCGTACCGGGCTGCTTGACCGCAATGCCATCCGCGATGGTGAAGACGGAATCCAGCATCTCGATCTGCGAATCGTGAATGGAATTGAGCATAGACGGCGCGCCGGACGCCTGAACGCCATAGACCTTGATTCTGGGATTCAGATTTTTTAAGGTATAGGCCATTCCGGAAATCAGTCCGCCGCCGCCAATCGGAACAATCACCGCATCCATATCGGGAACCTGATCGGCAAGCTCCAGCGCAATGGTTCCCTGTCCGGCAATCACGTCGGGGTCGTCAAACGGATGGATAAAGGTATAGCCTTTTTCATCCCGCAGTTCCTGCGCCTTTTTGTAGGCATCATCGTATACGCCCTCTACCAGGCAGATTTCCGCGCCGTAGCTGCGGGTGGCCTCCACCTTGGAAATGGGCGCGCCGTCCGGCAGACAGATCACGGCGTGAATACCGTTTTCCCGTGCGGCGAGCGCAACGCCCTGCGCGTGATTGCCCGCAGAGCAGGCCACCACGCCGCGCTTTTTTTCTTCCTCGGAAAGCTGCGACATTTTGTAGTACGCGCCGCGCACCTTGAAGGAACCGGTAATCTGTAAATTTTCGGTTTTCAGGTACAGCTCCGTTCCGGGGGCCAGCTTGGGTGCATACAGAACGTCCGTTTTGCGGACAACATTTTTTAAAACATAACTCGCTTTATACACATGGTCCAGTGTAAGCGACTGCGTGGAATTCATTGTTTCTAACATCCGTGCCTTTCATCGATTACCAGGCTGTTGATAAACTGTTCCGCCGCGCGCGGGGAACGGCTGCCGCGTCCCAGCGCAAAGGCCTCCGCCTTGGTATCCAGTTCTTCCCTTTCCATTGTCACGCCGTTTTTCTCCGCGAGACGGTGAATAATCTCCAGATACAGTTTCCGGTCAGGCTTGCCGAAGTACACCATCAGACCGAACCGGTCAGACAGGGACATCAGCTCCTGCATCGTATCGCCGTGATGGACGTCGTCGCTGCTTTCCCGATCGGAAAAGCTCTCCTTCACAATGTGACGGCGATTGCTGGTCGCATAAATCACGGCATTGCCCGCCTTGGCCGAAGCCGAACCTTCAAGCGCAGCCTTCAGCATACTGAAACAGTCGTCGTTTTTATTGAAGGAAAGGTCGTCAATAAAAACGATGAATTTCAGCGGATTGTTTGCAATCCGTCCCATCAGATAGGACAAGCTGAACAGCTGATCCTTCCGCAGTTCAATCAAACGCACGCCCTGGTCATAGAAATAGTTGGCACAGGCCTTCACCGTCGAGGATTTTCCGGTTCCGGCGTCGCCGCAGAGCAAAACGTTGGCGGCCGGTTTTCCCTCGCACAGGGCTCTCGTATTCTCAAATACCTGACGGCGCTCCTCCTCGTAGCCTACAAAACGGTCGAGGGAAATTTCGTCGGCGGCTTCCACGGGCAGAATTTCCTCTCCGACTACGCGAAACATCTTCGCAGACGCAAAAATACCGTAGCCGTATTTTCCGATGTTGTTCAGCCGCTCGGCATACTCGGTCTCAAAATCGGTATAGGTATTTTCAAATTCCGGAAGAAATCCGTCGTACGAAAGGTCGCCGCACAGGTCTTTTGCGGTGAGCCGGGTCAGGCGTGAGAAGAGTCTCAGCTCCGCTCCGGCGTTTCGTACAAGGGATGGAGCGAGCGCGCGTTTCCGCGCCGTGCCGACGATATAAGGATTCTCATCCTCATAGACGACACGGCGCAGAAAGCGGGAAAAGTCGTTTCCGTCCGCGGCAAGCGAATGGACAAACGCACCGTAACGTTCGAGCCTTTCCCGGACGTCGCCGTCGGATTTCAGAAAGTCCAAAAGGGATGCCGCCGGCTGCTTCTTCAATACATTGCGGAAAACGCTGAGGGCAGACAGCGCGCAGCTTAAATTTTTTCTTTCCTGCTCTGTCATGGTTTTATCCTTCAAATGGATTGATGATCGCGCCGCGGTCCGCCGAGCTGACCTGTGCGGCATAGCGTGCCAGGCAGCCGCGGATATCGGTTTTCTGCTTGATTACCGTCGTCTTCCGGCGTTCTTCAAGCTCTTCGTCGGAAACCTTCAGCTCAATCGAGTACGCAGGAATGTTGATGGAAATCCGGTCGCCGTCCCGAACCAGGGCGATGACGCCGCCGCGGACTGCTTCCGGAGAGATGTGGCCGATGGACGCGCCGCGCGTAGCGCCGGAAAAACGTCCGTCCGTGATGAGCGCGACGTCTTTGTCCAGACCCATGCCGGCAATGGCCGAGGTAGGACTGAGCATCTCGCGCATTCCGGGACCGCCGGCCGGTCCTTCGTACCGGATGACGACCACGTCGCCTTTCACGATTTTTCCGTCGTAGATGGCGGCAATGGCGTCCTCCTCGCTGTCAAAGACCTTCGCGGGTCCTTCATGCACCAGCATTTCCGGTGCGACTGCGCTCCGCTTCACGACGCATCCGTCGGGAGCAAGATTGCCGCGCAGCACCGCGATGCCGCCCGTCCGGCTGTACGGATGATCAACCGGGCGGATGATGTCGGGATTGTGGTTGACCGCATCTGCAATGTTCTCGCCAAGGGTCCGGCCGGTACAGGTCATCACAGACGTATCCAGCAGACCGATTTCAGCCAGCTCACGAAGAACAGCGTACACACCGCCCGCCTCGTTCAGGTCCTCCATATAGGTCGGGCCGGCCGGTGCGAGGTGACAGAGATTCGGGGTTTTTTCGCTGATTTCATTGGCCATGTCGAGGTTGAAGGCAACGCCGCATTCGTTGGCGATGGCAGGCAGATGAAGCATGCTGTTCGTCGAGCAGCCCAGCGCCATATCAGCCGTAAGGGCATTCTGAATGGCCGCCTTTGTCATGATGTCCCGCGGACGGATGTTCTTTCTCACCAGCTCCATCACCTGCATACCGGCATGCTTGGCCAGCTCGATACGAGCGGAATACACCGCGGGAATCGTACCGTTGCCGCGCAGACCCATGCCGAGAACCTCAGTCAGGCAGTTCATAGAGTTGGCTGTATACATACCGGAGCAGGAGCCGCAGGAGGGACAGGTGTTTTCCTCACAGACGCGAAGCTGTTCCTCGTCGATTTTGCCCGCCTTAAAGGAGCCAACCGCTTCAAACATGCTGGAGAGGCTGGTTTTTTTGCCGTTGACCCGGCCTGCGAGCATCGGACCGCCGCTGACAAAGATGGTCGGGAGGTTCACTCTGGCGGCCGCCATAAGAAGGCCCGGAACGTTTTTGTCACAGTTGGGGACCATCACCAGTCCGTCAAAGCCGTGGGCCAGCGTCATAGCCTCGGTGGAATCGGCAATCATATCGCGGGTAATCAGCGAATACTTCATACCCGTGTGCCCCATCGCAATGCCGTCGCAGACCGCGATGGCCGGAAAAACGATGGGGGTACCGCCCGCCATGGCAACGCCGAGCTTGACCGCCTCCACGATTTTGTCCAGATTCATGTGGCCGGGGACAATTTCATTGTACGAGCTGACGATGCCGATGAGCGGACGGGACTGTTCTTCTTTCGTCAGTCCCAGGGCATGGTAGAGTGAACGGTGCGGCGCGTTATGCGCACCGTCCACAATTTTGTCCTTTACCATATTTGGAAAACTCCTTCTCCGTCTCAGTTATTGATGAGCTTGTCCTCGTCGCTCCAGCTGTACAGCTTTCTGACTTCCTTGCCGACCACTTCGGACGGATGCTCCGAAGCCAGCTTCCGCATTGCGTTGAAGTGAACCTGTGCGCCGGCATCGGACATATCGAGCAGGAATTCCTTGGCGAAGGTACCGTCCTGAATGTCGGAGAGGATCTTCTTCATGGTCTTCTTGGTTTCTTCGGTGATGATCTTCGGGCCGGTCACGTAGTCACCGTATTCTGCGGTGTTGGAGATGGAGTAGCGCATTCCTTCAAAACCGCTCTGATAAATCAGGTCAACGATGAGCTTCATTTCATGGATGCACTCGAAGTATGCGTTTCTCGGGTCGTAGCCAGCTTCCACGAGCGTTTCAAAGCCTGCCTGCATCAGGGCGCAGACACCGCCGCAGAGAACAGCCTGTTCGCCGAACAGGTCGGTTTCGGTTTCCGTACGGAAGGTCGTTTCCAGAACACCTGCACGGGCGCCGCCGATTCCGAGTGCGTATGCCAGAGCGATATCCAGCGCGTCGCCGGTCGCGTCCTGTTCAACGGCAACCAGACACGGAACACCCTTGCCGGCCTGATATTCGCTGCGGACCGTGTGACCCGGGCCCTTGGGGGCAATCATAATGACGTTCACATTCTTCGGAGGCTTGATGCAGCCAAAGTGAATGTTGAAACCGTGAGCAAACGCCAGCGTCTTGCCTTCGGTGAGGTGGGGTTCAATGCTTTCCTTATAGAGCTTTGCCTGCTTTTCGTCATTGATCAGAATCATAATCAGGTCTGCGTTGGCAGCAGCTTCTGCGGAGGTCATAACCTTCAGGCCGGCTGCTTCCGCCTTTGCCCAGCTTTTGCTTCCTTCATAAAGACCAACGATAACGTTCACGCCGGAATCACGCAGATTGAGCGCGTGTGCGTGGCCCTGAGAGCCGTATCCGATGATGGCAACGGTCTTGCCGTTCAGCTTGGCGAGATTACAGTCCTGCTGGTAGTAAATGTTCTGCATGGTAAATACTCCTTATGTATAAGAAAATTTTATATTTTAATTTATTCGGTGATGCTGCGGCCTCTTGCGAGTGCCACAACACCGGTCCGACAAATTTCGATGATGCCGAGGGGCTTGACCACCTCGATGAAGGCGTTGATTTTGGAGGGTTCTCCGGTGACCTCCACACAAAGTGTTTTGGGATTATAGTCAATGATTTTGGCCCGGTAAATTTCCGAGGCCGCCATGACTTCGCTTCGGTTTTCGGGGGAATTCTGGATTTTGACCAGCATCAGCTCCCGTTCCACGCTGTGTGCGCTGTCAAGAGGAATGACGTATTTTACGTTGTGCAGCTTTTTGAGCTGGTTGATCAGCTGTTCCTTGTCATATTCATCGCCGTGAAGGGTAATGGTAATCCGGGAATACGCCGGGTCGTCCGTTTCGCCGACCGTGAGGGAATCGATGTTGAACCCTCTCCGCATAAACAAACCGGAGACGCGGGTGAGTACGCCGTATTTGTTCTCCACATAGACGGCAATCACAAACCGTTTCATTTAATCGCATCCTCCTTGGAAGTAATGATGTCGTCAATGGAACCGCCGGGCGGCAGCATGGGAAGAACGAACTCGTCCATATCAATCAGGGTATCGATCAGATACGGGCCGTCGCAGCTCATCGCGCGTTCAAACGCCGCACGGAAGTCCTCCAGGGTGGAAACCCGCTCGCCGGGAAGGCCGAACGCGTCCGCAAGCTTCACGAAATCGGTTTTCCGGTCGAGCACCGTATTGGAATACCGTTTTCCGTAAAACAGCGTCTGCCACTGGCGAACCATGCCCAGCACGCCATTGTTCATGATCACAATCGCAATGGGGGTATTGTAGGAGACCGCGGTCGCCAGCTCGTTCAGGTTCATGCCGAAGCTGCCGTCGCCGGTAATCAGCACAACGCGTTCGCCGCTGGCAATCTGCGCGCCGATGGCGGCGCCGAGGCCGTAGCCCATGGTTCCGAGACCGCCGCTGGACGCGAACCGACGCGTTCTCTCAAAATTGACATACTGTGCGGTCCACATCTGATGCTGGCCGACGTCGGTGGCGATGATGGTATTTTCGTCTTTCACGTCATTGATGACGTCAAAAATTTTTTTCGGCGTCAGGGCGTCTCCGGCTTCGGCCTCGGCCTTATCGCGGATCTCTCTGCCCTCCGCTTTGAGGCATTCCACAATGGCTCTCCATTCGGGATGCTTCTGTTCCTCAACGCGCTCCAGAATCCGGGACAGGGAGGAAACGATATCGCCGATGATGCCGACATCGACGGGAACGTTTTTGCCGATTTCGGAGAGGTCGGTATCAAGCTGGATAATTTTCGCGTTTCTGCAGTACTTTTGGGTATTCCCGGTTGCGCGGTCACTGAACCGGACACCGATTCCGATGACGAGGTCGGCCTCCTTATTGGCCATGGAGGAGGCGTACTGGCCGTGCATTCCCTGCATACCGAGGAATCGTTCATAAGAATTCGGGAGAGCGGACAGTCCCATGAAGGTACAGCCGATGTAGCCGTCGATTTTTTCGGCAAAGGCCTTGATATCCTCCGTCATTCCCTCGCCGGCCGCACCACCGCCGATGTAGATATACGGCCGTTTTGCCTGATGGATCAGCTCCACGGCCCGGTCGATATCGCTGTCCGGCGCGATGGCCTGTTTTCCAAAGGGAACGACACCCTTGGGTTCAAAAATGGTCTCAGCCATCTGAACGTCCTTCGGAATATCGATCAGCACAGGGCCGGGACGCCCGGACTTGGCGATCTGGAACGCCTCACGGATGGTATCCGCCAGTTCATTCACATCGGTGACAAAGTAGTTATGCTTGGTAATCGGAAGGGTAACGCCTGTGATATTGATTTCCTGGAAGCTATCCTTACCGATCAGCGTCGTCGGTACATTGCCGGTAATGGCGACCATCGGGATGGAATCAAGCATAGCCGTAGCGATACCGGTAACAAGGTTGGTCGCACCGGGGCCGGAGGTAGCGATGACCACGCCAACCTTACCGGTCACTCTCGAATAGCCGTCCGCCGCATGGGACGCCCCCTGTTCATGCGCAGTCAGCACATGATGGATGCGGTCGCTGGCCTTATACAATTCGTCATAAATATTCAGCACCTGCCCACCGGGATAGCCGAAGACATCCGTGACGCCCTGTTCAATAAGCGTTTCGATTACGATTCTTGAACCTGTCATTTTTTTACTGTTTTCCATTTACACACCTTACTTCCCAATCGTTCTTGGATAACAAAAACACTTCCGTCTCTTGTTATCCGACGGATAACTCAAAGAGACGAAAGCGTTGAAACTCTGTATGATACAAACTTCCGCGGTACCACTCTTTTTCACCCCAGCCAACCTACGGGATGCCCTTCAGGTGCTATCACACCCTTGCCCGATGACGGAGGCGCCCGTCTGCAATTACTTTCGGAGCAATTTCCAATTTCACCGCAGCCACTCCATGGCGAGGTTCAGCTCTCCCTCCTGATGCCTTGCACCGCCCGGCATTTCTCTGTACAGGTCACAGGGTCGCTTACTTATCCATTTCTCTGTGTTTATCATTTCTAAGATCGTATTGTAGCATACTTCTGTCGTTTTGTCAATACTTTTTTTGAAAAAAAGTGTATTTTATGGGCAGCGCTTCTGGGGCCTTCGCGGGGGAACTTCGCCTCAGTTGAAGTTCACCCCATAATCAATCGACTTTCCATCCGGTCCAACCACCGTATAATAGAGAACGTTTCCGGTTGAGTTCACACGAATCCCGTTCAGCTGGCCGACGTAGATGGTTTGGGTCGTACCATTTTTGAAAATCAGGAGCAGCCGGTAGTCGGATGCACCCGCACCGTAGAGTCCCCTGCCGTAAAGGATGCAGCAGCGGTCGCATTCGTATTCAAAGAGAATTTCCGCTGCACCGGCCTTGGCATCGCTGACCGCTGAGTAATAAACGCTGCTTCCGCTGTCCGCGGACGACGGGACGGAAGAAGTATAGGCGGGAACCGTCGTGCTCTGGTTCAGATTGGAAAGCTCCGTCAGACCGTTTGTCTCAAGAGTGGATGCGTCCAGCTTGCCGCAGAGGAATTTGACGTCGTATACCGCGGACAAATCGAGCTCGTCCGCAAAATAGAACGCATAGGTCGTGTAGCCGTCCGCACTGCCGTCCCGGTGATCCGCATACCAGAGCTGTGTGATCGGAATACGGCTGCCGTTCACATAAAGATACATCAGACCGTTGATTCCGTCGTACACGTCGGCAGCCGTACTGACCACCGTACCGTTTGCCCCAACCGCTGCGCTGTTCAGCCAGCCGCGTACAATGCCGAACGCCTCGTACCCGTAGCCGTCGTACAGCTGGAAGGAAATGCAGTCCTTTTCAAGCTCCACATTCATGACAAGACTGAGAGAGCAGGCACAGTCCAGCGTCGCCGCGCCGCCTGAAACGGTAAAGTCCGCCGCCACACCGGTGACTCCGGAAAAGCTCTGCGCGGTCTTTTCCCCTTTGTAAAGGGAGATTTTGCTCACCGCTGTCTGTGTCACCACGTTCTGAACCGCGGAAGCGGTGCCAGCCTGTGCCGTCGTTCCGTCCGCGTTCACGCGGACCCGGACGCCGGGGTCGATCATCCGCATGACAACCGCAGAAATTTCACTCCGCTTGACCGAGGATTCAGGATAAATACAGTGCGCACTGTCGCCTGTCATAATGCCCCAGCGGTACATGCGGTAGACCGCACCGGAATACCACGCGTCAATGGAAACATCCGGCAGAAAGCCGAACGTCACGGTGTTGATTTCGTCCATACTGCCTCCGGCCGCCGTCAGGGCGCGGGAAAAGAGAACAGCCACCTGCCCGCGGGTCGCGGCAGCGTTGTAGTCTTCATAATCTTCCGTGACAATCCCGTTCTGGACAGCATAGTTTATATACCCGTCGTACCAGCTTGCCGCGGAAGACGACAGATCCGTCGTTTTCCCGTCCACCAGCAGCTGATGGCAGGAGGCAGCCAGCTTGATGGTCTCGGCAAGCGTGAGATTTCCATCGGGGTCAAAAGTGGACGCGCTTTTTCCGTTGATCAGCCCCAGCGAATACGCGGACGCTACTTCATCGTAGTACCACGCATTGGCAGCCACATCGGTAAACGCCCCGTTGTAGGAACGCTGCGCCGTATACGCACCCGCCGACGTGGCCAGCAGAACGGCCGTCACGAGCGCTGTCAAAAATTTTTTAAAGTTCATTTTTATACTCCCTATGGATGATTTCGGTTTTATTATACCATAACGCCGCGCGAAATTCAACTTCTGCCCGCCGAATTTCGCATTCTGTCGATGAAAAAACTCCGGACCACGGGTCCGGAGTTTGGATAAAGGATGCGAATGCAGGCTGCTTCGAGAAGAGGGCCGAAAAGGCCATTGTCTCCCCTCCCGGTTCCAAAGTCTTGGAGGATTCCTAAGGGACTTTTTGGGAAAAGCACTCTTTGTCGGGGCCGGGGCAAAGCCTCTCATCCCCTCTCACAAAACTTCAGAATTTCCGATAAATTGCCGTATTCCGTTACCTCCCCGTTTTCCGCCACAAGAAGCGTCGGGGCACGGGTAATGCCGAGGGAAACGCAAAGATCAGCATGGTCTTCGGCAAGCATTTTTTGGTAGGAAATCCCATTTTTGACCAGACGCGCTTCAGCCGCACGGCAGTTTGGACAGGTCGTGGTCGCAATCAGGTAGATGCCGTCCGCAAGCGACACGGCCGGTGATTCTGCCAAAGCAGGCGCCGGAATTGCCGTACTGCTGTCCGTGCCGGCAGGAGAGTGTACATCGACTTCGTAAAGACGGCGTTCCCGGAACTCCTGCGCCTTGCCGCTGTTCCAGTTCTGTACCGGACGGTAATAACCGGTGATGCGGCTGTATACCTCCGTCTTTTCTCCGCATTCCGGACATTCGTACTGCTCGCCCGGGAGATACCCGTGTTTTTTGCATATGGAATAGGTTGGGCTTAACGTGTAGTACGGCAGTTTGTAGTTTTCGGCAATCTTGCGTACCAGATTCGCCGCCGCCTTCCAGTCAGGCAGCTTTTCGCCAAGGAACGCATGGAACACTGTACCGGACGTGTACAGCGTCTGCAGTTCATCCTGAATATCGAGCGCCTCAAAAATATCGCTCGTGTAGCCAACAGGCAGGTGCGACGAATTGGTATAGTACGGTGCACCGGACGTACCCGCTGTGATAATGTCCGGATACGCCTCCTTGTCATGCTTGGCAAGACGGTAGCTTGTCGACTCCGCCGGAGTTGCTT
>JBJFGC010000278.1:0-2825 GCA_051892315.1 Eubacteriales bacterium | reverse complement strand
CGCTGGGGCTGTGGCACAATTTCGGCGGATCCGGTGTGACGGAAACCATGCGGGCGATGTGCCGCACCGCGTTTGACCTCGGCATCACGCATTTTGACCTTGCGAACAACTACGGTCCGCCGGCCGGCAGTGCGGAGTCCAACTTCGGACACATCCTGCGGGACGATTTCCGGCCTTACCGGGATGAGCTGATTATCAGCACCAAGGCGGGTTACGGCATGTGGGACGGCCCTTACGGCGACGGCGGAAGCAGAAAGTACCTTCTTGCCAGCCTTGACCAGAGTCTGAAGCGGCTGGGGCTGGAATACGTCGATATTTTTTATCACCATCGTATGGACAAGAACACGCCCCTCGAAGAAACGATGGGGGCTCTGGCACAGGCGGTTTCGTCGGGCAAGGCGCTTTATGCCGGTCTGTCGAACTACAACGGCGAAACGCTTGAGCATGCGTGCGCGATTCTCGAATCGCTGAACTGCCCGTTCATCATCAACCAGAACTGCTACTCCATTTTCGACCGGACCATCGAGCACAACGGTCTGAAAGAAACCTCCCATCGTCTGGGACGCGGCATCATCGCATTCAGCCCGCTTGCCCAGGGACTCCTGACCGACCGTTATCTCAAGGGCATTCCGGCAGACAGCCGTGTGCGCACCGACGGACGGTTCCTGCGTGAGTCCTCGATTACCGAAGGAAAGCTGCGCAAAATCGCCGCGCTTAACGCTCTTGCGCACGAACGCGGCCAGACCCTCGCGGAAATGTCGCTCGCGTGGATTCTGCGGGACGGTGTTGTCACCAGCGTCCTTGCTGGCGCCTCCAAGCCCGAACAGATTGCCGACAATGCCGCTGCTATCCAAAACACGGTCTTCACCCCCGAAGAACTGACCCGCATCGACGAAATCTGCCGTATGCCGGAGTGATTTCCTGAGGGACTGCGAAAGAGGGATTTTTACGGGGAGGGTACTTTTTGAAAAAAGTACCCTCCCCGCGCCCCACCCTCAAAAACTTTCAAAAAATTGGATGGACAAGGTACTGTGCAAATCAGGCGAAAAATTTGCACAAACGTTGTTTTTTCTCTTTTTTAAAGTTTTTTGAAAGGGGTGCGGGGGAAAGCTTTTGTTCACAAAAGTTTCCCCCGCAAATCCCATCAATCTCACGTTTTTTAAAATTTTTCCGCCTGCCGCTGGGCGCGGAGCTGCTTGCGGCGTTCACCGGCGAGCAGCTCCGCTTTTTCTTCGTCGGTCTGCGGGTCGAGGCGGGGGACCTCGTGCGGGCGTTCGTTTTCGTCCAGCGCGACCATGACAACGTGGGCTTTGTTGATGAGGGTACGGGTACCGTCCAGACACTCGACGTAGGAGTCCACGCCGACCTCGATGGAGGTGCGGCCGACGTAGGTGACCTTGGCACAGAGAACCACAAGGTCATTGGCGTGGGCGGGCGCGATGAAGTGCAGGTCGTCGATGGCCACGGTGGTGACGTTCATTTCCGCGTGACGGCGCGCGACAATGGCGGCGGTGATGTCGATCCACGACAGCAGAATGCCGCCGAACAGCCGCTTGCTCCCGTTAAGGTCGGACTGCTTCACGAGGTGAACCTGCTCGGTATAGGTTTCAGAAGGAGTTTTTTTCATCATAACAAAAAAATGGGATACAGAATTTGGGTGCAGATCTGCACCCAAATTCTGTATTCTGAAGGATCGTTGTTGAAAGCTTTGGAGGTTAGGGCGGAGATGCGCGAGCGCAGCACTCTGCGAAAACTCCGCTTACATAATTTTCCGGAACAGAGCCTTGAGGTCTTCGACGGAGGTATCTTTCGGGTTGCCGGGACGGCAGGCGTCGGCGTAGGCGGATTCAGCGAGGAAGTCGAGGTCCTCTTCCTTCAGTGCGTCGAGCTTGGCGGGGATGCCGACGTCGGCGCTGAGCTTACGGACGGCGTCGATGGCGGCACGGCGGTAGGTTTCCTGATCCATACCGGTGGTATCCACGCCCATTGCTTCGGCGATGGCTTTATACTTTTCGCCGGAACAGTCTGCGTTATATTCCATGACGATGGGGAGCATCATGGCGCAGGCAACGCCGTGAGGGGTGTCATAGACTGCGCCGAGGGTGTGAGCCATGGAATGAGCGATGCCGAGACCGACGTTGGAGAAGGCCATACCGGTGACAAACTGACCGAGGGCCATACCTTCGCGGCACTCGCCATCGTTCTGAACTGCGCCGCGCAGGCTCTTTGCGATGAGGCGGATGGCTTCGAGGTTAAGGCAGTCGGCAAGCTCCCATGCAGCGCGGGTGGTGTAGCCTTCGATGGCGTGCGTGAGGGCATCCATGCCGGTTGCCGCGGTGAGTCCCTTCGGCATCGTGGACATCATATCCGGGTCGACGATGGCGATATCGGGAATATCGTTGGTATCCACACAGACGAACTTGCGCTTGCGTTCCACGTCAGTGATGACGTAGTTGATGGTTGCTTCCGCTGCGGTGCCGGCGGTGGTGGGAACGGCGATGGTGAAGACGGTACGGTTTTTGGTGGGAGCGACGCCTTCAAGGGAGCGGACATCCGCAAATTCGGGGTTATTGATGATGATGCCGATGGCTTTGCCGGTATCCATGGAAGAGCCGCCGCCGATGGTAATCATGTAGTCCGCACCGGACGCTTTATATGCGGCAACGCCGGACTGAACGTTTTCGATGGTGGGATTTGGCTTGATATCGGAATAGACTTCGTATGCCATATCGTTTGCAGCAAGCAGGTCCGTGACCTTTTTGGTCACTCCAAAGCGGAGCAGGTCCGGGTCGGAGCAGACAAACGCCTTCCTGAAGCCGCGGGAA
>JBJFGC010000277.1:0-2854 GCA_051892315.1 Eubacteriales bacterium | reverse complement strand
ATAAGGTGAAAATCAAGGTTTCCGAGCGGCTTGCGGCCGGTCGGACGCGCAGAAAAGAAGGAAAGAGAGGGGCGTCCCATTGAATCCACTGAATATGAACAAAAGCAAACTGATTCAGCTCCCCAGCAACCGGTTTGTTCCGGAACGTGACGTGGGGGAGCAGCCTGTGCTGGAAACGCACCATCTCGGCATCGAGTTCGGTGGCCTGAAGGCCGTGGATGACCTCGACATTACCATCGGCAAGACGGAAATCGCCGGTCTGATCGGTCCGAACGGCGCCGGCAAGACGACCGTCTTCAACCTTCTCACGAAGGTGTATCAGCCGACCATGGGGACCATTCTTTTAAACGGGATGGACACTAGCGGCATGAACACCGTCAGCATCAACAAGGCAGGTATCGCGCGTACGTTCCAGAACATCCGTCTGTTTTCGCAGCAGACGGTCGAGGACAACGTCAAAATCGGGCTGCACAATCAGATGAAATCGAATATGTGGTCGGACATTTTCCGTCTGCCGTCGTACTGGCGGGAGGAAAAAAAGGCGCACGAACGCGCGATGGAACTGCTGTCCATTTTTGAAATGCAGGATTTCGCCAATGTGCAGGCGGGTTCTCTCCCGTATGGGGCGCAGCGCCGTCTGGAAATCGCACGTGCGCTGGCGACGAATCCGAAGCTGCTTCTGCTGGACGAGCCGGCGGCAGGGATGAACCCGTCCGAGACCGCGGAGCTGATGGAAAACATCCGAAAAATCCGCGACATGTTCGGCATCGCTGTTCTTCTGATCGAGCATGACATGAACCTGGTCATGGGCATCTGCGAGGGCATCGTTGTCCTCAACTACGGCCGGATCATTGCCAAGGGAACGCCGGAAGAAATCCAGAACAACCCCACGGTGATTGAAGCGTACCTGGGCAAAAAGCACGAGGGAACGGGGGAAACGGCATGAACACCATTTTAAAAGTAGATGGAATCAACGTATATTACGGCGCGATTCATGCGATTCATGACGTTTCGTTTGAGGTAAACGAGGGCGAGGTCGTGACGTTGATCGGCGCGAACGGCGCGGGAAAAAGCACGATTCTGAAGACGGTCTCGGGGCTTCTGCGAAGCAAGACCGGACAGATTGTTTTCCATGACACGCCGATTTCCACGACGCCGCCGAACAAAATCGTGAAGATGGGGCTGGCGCACGTTCCGGAAGGACGCCGGATCTTCCAGCAGATGACCGTGCTGGAGAACCTCCAGATGGGCGCGTTCACGCAGCCCAAGTCCGGCATTGACGCGGATCTTGAGAAAGTTTTTGTCCAGTTCCCGCGGCTGAAGGAGCGGAGAAAGCAGGTGGCGGGAACGCTGTCCGGCGGCGAGCAGCAGATGCTGGCGATGGGACGCGCGCTGATGAGCCACCCGAAGCTTTTGATGCTGGATGAGCCGTCGATGGGGCTTGCTCCGATTCTGGTGGAACAGATTTTTGACATTGTCAAATCCCTGCACGCCGAGGGCACGACGATTCTTCTGGTTGAGCAGAACGCGCAGATGGCCCTGTCCGTGGCCGACCGCGCGTACGTTCTGGAGACGGGTGAGATTACGTTGTCCGGTACCGGTGACGAGCTTGCGAAAAGCGACCGGGTACGCAAGGCCTATCTGGGCGGTTAAAAAGAAACGAAATCGGAATCAATTTCTTCTGGGGAGGATGCTTTTTCCAAAAAGCACCCTCCCCAGAAAAATTTCAAGGGATAGAGTATCGTTAAAGAGTCCAAATTTCGATTGGTATAATTAGATAAAATGTTTATTGACATTTATCGTTATCCATAGTATAATTAACAATATGTAGGTATGCGAACCGTTGAAGCATATGCCAGATAAGGAGAAACTGAACCATGAGAGGCAGAAGAAAAACGTTAAAAATATCCGAGGCGGAATGGAGCATCATGAAGGTCCTTTGGGAAGGCTGCGAGCAGAACGAACGCGGCATGACCTTAGGCGAAATCGTCTCTGCGCTTGCGGAAACCACCGATTGGAGCAACACCACCATCCGTACCCTCATCATCCGGCTGGCAGAAAAGGGCGCGGTCGACATCGACAAGACCACCGGCGTTTACAAGTACACTCCCAGCACGTCGAAGTCCGACTGCGTAAAAAGCGAAGTGGAGTCTTTCATCGAACGCGTTTTCGATAATTCCGCCTACAAGCTTATGGCCTCCCTCGTCCGCGAGGGAAACCTGAGCGAAAAGGAGCGTAACGATATCATCCGGATTTTAAGCGATATCGAGGACGAATGAAAATTTTCTGATTTGAAACAAAGGTGACTTTTATGTCGGAATTTTTCGTCCTGCTTCTCGCGCAGGTCACTCTTTTTTCGTCGGTCACAGCTTTGATTCTGATTGCGGTCAAGCAGATTTTCAAATGCAGAATTCCGCCGCTGATCGGGACGATGATGTGGGTCGTCCTTCTCGCGCGTCTGCTCTGTCCGATTTTTCCGGAAAGCAGGATCTCGGTCTACAATTTTATCCCCGTCGGGCGGGACATTATGTTTACGTTGACGTACGACGTTGGGAAAGGACTGGAGGAACAGGAGAAAGTCCGGACAGAACGGGACAACCCTTACGTTCTGCAGGAAAACACAGAGCCGGAGACGGCGCCGGAACGTGCGGAAGTATCTGCGGCGCATTCCTCCGAGGAAACCCGGGACACGGCGGACGGAATCGCAGACATGGAGGGAGTGGTGGAAACGGCCGCGCGAACGGAAACGTTCCGTGTTCTGCTTCTTTCCGGCTACCTTCTCGGTATTGCAGTCATGCTGACATGGCACATTTATGCCTACTTCCGCGCGAAGCGGATGGAGCTTTCTGCCTCC
>JBJFGC010000276.1:0-2854 GCA_051892315.1 Eubacteriales bacterium | reverse complement strand
GGTTTCGTTCGTCATCAGCTTCCATGCGTCATCGATGTAGCCGTATTTCGCCAGCATATCGAACATATACCGCGTGCAGAGATTGCCTGTCGTGAAGCGATAATCCCGGGCGCGCAGGTCGCGGCAAAGAACGTCAGCGGCCTTTTGCTCGTATTCACTGGGGACAAGGCCGAGCCAGAGCGCAAACGCCTGTGCGGACTGTGAGCCGCTTCCGACCGTCGCTGTCTCGGGATGCCACCACTTTGCAAGAAATGCCTTGCCGACCTTGACAGCGAGGTCAATGTATTTGAACGCGTCGTCGGTGCGGTGGAGCGCACGCGCCATCTTCGCAAGGGTCTTGCAGTTGAAGTACGAATAACCGGTCGACATGAGAATGCCATCGGTTTCCTTGTTCACCGCGCCATCTTCCCCGACGCAGGCGTACGCAGGAGCTGCCCAGTCGCCGTAATAGCTGTAGTTGACGATGTAATCGTCACTCCTTGAGAGAAGAAAGTCTTCCCATGCGGCAAAGCCGTCGTAGGCTTCGCGGAGAATTTCGAGGTTGCCGGTGTGCAGGTAAGCCTGCATTCCCGCAATCAGGTAAGAGGAACAGACCGGGTCCGCCGGAAGCATCCCATAGGCAGCATACGGAGAACAGCAGGTAAATTCACCGTGTTCGCGCTGTTCGGCGCGGATATCGCGGACAATTTTCGGAAACATGCGTCCGATATCAAAATTGTACGGGGTTTCCTCAAACCGGACAGTCGCGTCGTTCATCCATGCCATACGCTCGTCACGCTGCGGACAGTCGGTGAGAATGGAGTGCATGTTGTCCATTTCGGTCATGACGATATTTTCCTGGATTTTGTTCGCCAGTGCACTGCCGCAGCGGAAGAAGCTGCCGTTTTTGATGTCGGTGCAGAACATCACGGCGGTGACATCGCGCTTGTCGAGGGAGGTCACACCGGTGATTTCGGCATACCGGAAGCCGTGATAGGTAAACGACGGCTGCCATACCAGAAGGTCCCGGGAATCGCCGGACGCAATGTAGGTGTCGGTACATTTTGCACCGCGGAGAGGCGCGGTATAAAGACTGCCGTCCTCGTCCAGTTCCTCGGCGTGCCGGATGCGAATGACCTGCCCTGCCCGCATGCTCTCCGGAAGAACCATGCGCACAACGCCGGAGATGTTCTGGCCGAAGTCAACGATGAAACAGTCCGGCGCGGGACGGGTGATCTCAAGAGCGGGATATTCCTTCTGAACGCGGATGGGTTCAAGCACCATGGGACGAAGTTCTCCGCCCGGCGCATCGGTAACTCTCGCCGTCAGAAAGCCGTGCGCGTCTCCGGTATTCCAGGCGGGGTCGGAGTTTGCGGCCTTGTACGTTTCCCCATCATAAATGGATGCCGCAGTAATCGCACCGAATTTGTACTGCCATGAGTCATCGGTAGCGAGAACCTCCACCTTTCCGTCACGGTAGACAATCTTCAGCATGGCCCAGAGAACAGGTTCGCCGGAAAATTCGATTTTCCGATCCCCCAGTGCGGAACGGAGAAGATCGTTCATGTTGTTCCGCCAGCCGTCCGCAACTGTAATGCCGATGGTATTGCGGGCTCCGCCGAACAGGCGCGCAATGTCGTGATGAACCACATAATAGGCGATTTTCGCATAATTGGAATGTGCGGGTTCGAGGAGCGCATCGTCTGCATCGACGCCGTTCACGGTGACGTGGTGATAGCCATAGCCCGCGACGTAGAGACACGCAGATGCCACCTCCCCCGTGAGCGCAAAATCCCGGCGAAAGTAAATCGCGCGGCCCTCGTTCGGCTCGGCGGAGGTAATCCAGCTTCCGCAGATTTCGTTTTCCGCGAGGACGCCGTCGACAAAGGAGGTGATGTACGGCTGCGATTCCTCGCCGGACAGGCCGGTGACGGTGACACTTACGTCGATTCTTGTCCCGTGCGGGAGCGGCTCACCGGCATAGCGTACGGATTGCGCCGTGCTCTTCACAGTGCCGCTATCCCAGCAGCAGGTTGTCCCGTCAAAAACGGTGACGCGGAAAGAGGTCTGACGGTCGTTCCCACGGTCGGAACGGACAGCCCAGGAGAAGGTTGGCGTATCGGTGTCGGTTATGCACTTTCGGCTGCCTTCGCCGATTTTCGCTCCGTCAAGGAAAAAGGCGGTGACTTGAATCATAGCAGTTTCCTTTCTCTATCAAATGAGATGATTGTCGTAAAAATACCGGATCCCCTCTCCGACGTCGCGCGGATGATGCGCATCGGACGCGGTGCGGATGGGAACATGATGCCTCTTCATGGCGGCGTAAAGAACACTGCTCATTCCCCGTTCGGCATCGGTCCGGCGTGCAACACCGCTGTTCTGCTCGGCGTACATACCGGTTCCCGCGAGCGCGGCGGCAAGACTGTCGCAGTCCTCGTCGAGCGGATACGAAGGAGTATGCCCGAACAGCTTGATGGAATCGGGATGGGCAAGGCCGTCGAAGAGACCGCTTTCCACAAGAGCGGCGGAAAGCGCAAAGAAACGGCGGTATGCGTCGTCGACGTCGACACCCTGCCACAGATCCGGCCGATGATCGAACGCAAAATGGTCAATAAAATGAACACTTCCGACGGTAAAGTCGAGGGGGGTATGACAAATCCGGCGCCCGATGGCATCGATTTGCTCCGGAAGAAAGCAGATTTCCAGGCCGAAACGAAGCCGAAGACCGAAGTCATGAGTCCGCGCGGTTTCGATGAAGCGGAAGTATTCGTCGAGGGTGCGGACGCCGCCCTTGCGCTCCAGCCAGCGGTCGATAAAATCCGAAGAATGGCGGAGACTGTCGTAAAGCGGCAGAAAGTCACGGAAAAGGTACGAG
>JBJFGC010000275.1:0-2855 GCA_051892315.1 Eubacteriales bacterium | reverse complement strand
CATGAGCTTGTCTGCCCGTTCCGCGTTTCTTGGATCCGCGGAACGCGGAGGAACAGTGAGAATTCACAAAATTTCCGCAATCACATCCGCCATGGTGTAGAAGCCCGCCGGCTTGTCCGCGATAAACAGAGCCGCGCGAATCGCGCCCGTCCCGAACAGATCGCGGCTTCCCGCACTGTGCGACAGTGTAATAACCTCATCCGGACCCGCGAAAATGACGGAATGCTCTCCCACAATCGTGCCGCCGCGGATACTGGAAATCCCGATTTCCGCGTCGCCTCGCTTTTCCCGTCGGGAAGCGCGTTCATAGGTATACTCGCTTTCCCTTCCGGCTTCCTCCCGCGCCTCCTTTACGGCGTCCGCCAGCATCAGGGCTGTGCCGCTCGGAGCATCGAGCTTGTTCCTGTGGTGCGCTTCGACAATTTCCACGTCAAAATCCTCGCCCAGCACTGCCGCCGCACGCTTCGCCAGCTCCGACAGCAGATTGATCCCCAGCGACATATTCCGCGACTTGATGACAGCAACCTTTTCCGATGCGTCGCGCAGAACCCTCTCTTCATCTTCGGTGTGGCCGGTTGTGCAGACAACTGCGGGCGTCCCGGTCCGAAGGAGATATTCCGCCAGCTTCGGCGCAGTCGTATGGTGCGAACAGTCAATCACAACGTCTGCTGCTTCCGTGATTTTGTCAAAGGAATCGTAAATCGGGAACGGCGCCGGCGTTTCTGCAACGTCTACCCCGCAGACCACTTCGCAGTCTTCACGGGCGGCGGCCAGCTTTGCAATCACGGTGCAGAGCCGGCCCGACGCACCCGAGAGAATGATTTTGATTTTTTCCATATTTTTATGTATTCCTGTTTTTTTTATTTCAATTTCAGAGGAACGCAGGAAGCTCGCTTTTCGAAACTACCTCCGCATGTTTCCCGTCGGTCAGGTCAGATTAACCCGACCTTTTTCATGGATGCCTCCAGCTTGGCACGGTTCGCGTCCTCCATCTCGCAAAGCGGGAGACGCATGGAGTCACGGCACAGCCCCATCAGACCGCACGCGGTCTTTACGGGCACCGGGTTGACCTCAATGAACAGGTGGTTGATGAGTTCCAGATATTTCAGCTGCAGCTCACGGGAACCGGCCACATCGCCGTCAAAGAATTTCCGGCAGATGTCGTGCGTCTCACGCGGCATGACATTCGAAAGAACCGAAATCACGCCTCGTCCGCCCAGCGAAAGAATCGGGACAATCTGGTCGTCATTGCCGCTGTAGATGGCAAGGTCGTCGGACAGCTCCGCTGCGATTTCCGCCACATGAGACATGTTGCCGGACGCTTCCTTGACCGCGACAATGCGTTCGTGCTTCGCCAGTTCGCGGTACACAGGCATCGTAATGTTCACGCCGGTACGGGAAGGCACATTGTAGAGAATAATCGGACGATCGGTCTTTTCCGCCGTATCGAGGAAACTCTTGATCAGCCCCTTCGGGGTCGCTTTGTTGTAGTAAGGCGTCACCAGCAGCAGCGCGTCGGCGCCAACCTCACATGCGTAACGGGAAAGTGAATTCGCGTAATCGGTGTCGTTGGAACCGGTTCCCGCAATGACCGGAACACGGCCCGCAACCTTTTCCACCGCAAAGCGGATGCACTCCCGATGCTCCTCGTCGGTAAGGGTCGAACCCTCGCCCGTCGTACCGCAGATGACCAGCGCGTCAATGCCGCCGGCAATCTGGAATTCGATCAGTTTGGCAAACGTCTGGTAATCGACCGCCCCCGTTTCGTCAAACGGCGTCACAAGCGCGGTAGCCGCTCCTTCAAAAACGATCTCTTTGTTGAATTTTCCCATGGTGGTACTCCTTTTTCAGATAAAACTTATCGTTCTTTCGAAATTTCAACGATATAAAGAAAAACCGGTTGAAAACCGGCTGTCTGTGTACTATAATATAGTCATACCGCTGCATATGACCCACACAGATAGCCCTCCAAAGCATCATTTGCTTTGACAGTCCATTCCCTTTTCGGAAAACGGACCAGACCGCAAGCTCCGTCAGCTTACTGTCTTCGGCGCTTCTCACCTTTCACGAAAACTCAGAGAGGACTGCGGATGTCCGACGTTCACGCTACTCTTTGGAAACGCTCCTCTATCTCATTTTATGCGTCCGCCGGGAAATCTTTCTTCCAAATCCCCGTCATCTGCCGTCTATATCATACCATATGCAGAGAATTTTGTCAATCACAGATGCCTATATTTTTCAGAAAAACTTATCCGTCCGGAGAAAAAACATGATCAAAAATACGCTCCCCCCGACCGACCTTCGGCTGTCGGATTTTTCCTACGACCTGCCGCAGGATCGAATTGCCCAGACCCCCGCCGAACCGCGCGATTCCTCCCGTCTGATGGTGGTACACCGCGCCGACGGTTCCATTGAACATAAAATTTTCCGTGATATCGTCGATTTCCTCCATCCGGAGGACGTTCTCGTCATCAACGATACCCGTGTCATTCCCGCCCGTATTGTCGGTCACCGGAAACTGCGGTTTGACCCGCTCTCCGGGCACGCCGTTCCCACCGAATCGACTGCGCCGGTGGAGCTGCTCCTGCTCCGTCAGCGGGAGCAGGACGTGTGGGAAACCCTCGCCGGTCCCGGAAAACGCGCCCGTCCGGGGGATGTCCTCGTCTTTGGCGACGGCGTGATGGAGGCGGAAATCCTGTCGGTCATCGAAGGAGGATGCCGTCTGGTGCGCTTCACGGTCTGCCGCGGCGCCGACAGCGTTTTTGCGGCACTGGATCTGCTCGGCACCATGCCGCTGCCTCCGTACATCACGGAGAAGCTGGACAATCCGGAACGGTATCAGACGGTCTATTCCC
>JBJFGC010000274.1:0-2862 GCA_051892315.1 Eubacteriales bacterium | reverse complement strand
TTGCCGCGGATTGAACGCCGTCGCATCCGCATCCGAGGTAGATGATATTGAGGTAGGCGGTGATAATTTCTTCCTTACTCTTGACCTTTTCCAGGTTCAAAGCACGGAAAATTTCCTGTACCTTTCGTTGAATTGTAACGTCGTCTTCTTCGGTTACGTTTTTAATCAGCTGCTGTGTAATGGTGGAACCGCCCGCGGAATTCCCCGTCGGGAGAACGAAATTGAAGACTGCCTGTGCAGTAGTCCACCAGTCCACCCCGTTATGTGACCAGAAACGGTGATCCTCAATTGCGATAAACGCGTTGACAAGATTCTCCGGAATCTGACTGTACGTCACAGCGATGGAATTTTCCCCTTCATACAGCCGTTGATCTTCAATCTCCACGGCAGTGCCGTTTCGGTTGATGCGGTCTTCCATCGTGTCGTACTTCATATAGAAAATACGAGTTGTTGAATCCCTGTTGGTCGAAACAATGGTTGAGGGGTCGATTTCCAGATCAAGGTAGTTGTTGATATAAATCGCAAAGACGGAACACACGATGATACCAGTAATCAAACCGATCAACAGGATGGTCAGCAGGATGTTCATAAAATAGGAGAAAATTTTGAACAAGACCCTGCCGATGATTCTGAGTACCCGAAGCACTTCCGCGCCCCAGTTCACCCGTGTCTCGTTATTGTCCTTCTGCCCCATAAGCGAGATTCTGCCCTTTCATCATAAAATTGCGGCACATGCCGTTATTTGGAGAAATTATAGTATATAAATTTGAATCTGGTATTAACAGCAAAACGGTTTTCGATAAACATTCTTCAGCGTACAACGACATTTTCACCGCCGAGCAGTTCTCGCAGTTCCCCCAGAATAGAATCCGTTGGGTTCAAAAACAGTCCGGAGGGCCGGTATTCCTTCGTATCGCTGAAATAAAACGTCACCGGAACAGCTCCGCTGAAAATTTCACAGACAGCTCTTGCACGGCGGAACATGGGGTCGTTTTCCCCGGCGGCGCGAAGGTAGATTTTGGTGATGACACGCGGCCGCTGCGGTGCTGCAGATACGGGTGGATGGTTTGCCGGCGCTTCGGGACTTTGTTTCTTCGTTTCCAAAGATTCCGAATCCGCCATGAGAGGCAGAACCTGATCGGCGAGCAGTTTCGGTTCCTCCTCCTCACGTACGCTGAGCATTCCGCTGACGGCCACAACGGAATCAACCGTCAAAAACGCGCCGTATTTCGTCAGCACACGCTGAAAACAAACAATTTCCATGGACGCTGTGCGATCTTCCAGAGTAACAAACGCCATCGGACCGCCATTTTTGGTTGCCTTGTTGGTTCGTTTGGTAAGGACGCCTGCGATCGTAACCGGACTCTTATCCGCCAGATTGAGATGCGGACGCTCCACGATGGTGTCGGTCTCCGTTTCGTCTTCGGCGGTGTCTTCTCTCTGAAAGACGGCCTTGATGTCGGAAATCGAAAGCGGCTGAATCATGGAAAGATGGCGGCTGTAGTCATCGAGAATATGGCCGGAGAGATACAAGCCGCAGCTTTCTTTTTCGCAGACGAGTTTTTCGCGTGCAGTCATCTCGGCTACCTCCGGGAACTCAATTTTTGCCGGCTTCGGAGGAACAACTTGAGTACCCGTATCAAACATACCGATCTGCCCCTCCATATCAGGCTGCGCCAGTGCGCTGCGACGATCGAGAAGCTTTTCGTATACGGCAAGGAGCTTGCTGCGCGAGGTGCCGAGAGAGTCGAGCGCACCGGATTTAATCAGCGTTTCCAGCTGTCGCTTGTTCATATCGGTGCCGCTCATCCGGTTGATAAAGTCATCAATATCGGCAAATTCACCATTCCGGGTTCTCTCGGCTACAATGGCGTCAATAAAGGCTGTCCCCACATTTTTCATCGCGGACATGCCGAAACGGATCGCGCCGTTTTCGACATGGAAACCGCTGCGGCTCTTATTGATGTCCGGCGGGAGAATGTTGATTTTCTGCTTTCTGCAGTCGTCAAGGTATTCGGTCAGCTTTTCCGTGGAGGAAATCACCGATGTGAGAAGCGCGCTTTCGTATTCCCTGGGATAATGCGTTTTAAGATAGGCGGTACGAAAGGACAGAACGGCATAGGCGGCAGCGTGACTCTTGTTGAAGGCATAATTGGCAAAGCTGACGATATCCTCGAACAATTCCGTCGCGTCCGCTTCTGTGATGCCTCGCTCTACTGCGCCATCAAGAAACGCCTGACGCTCTCCGTCGAGGACACTTTGCTTCTTTTTGGAAATCGCGCGGCGTACCACATCGGCATGTCCGAACGAATATCCCGCAATTTCCCGGAAAATCTGCATCACCTGTTCCTGATACACGATGCATCCATAGGTAACATCCAGAATTGGCGCCAGCTTCGGCGTGCAATAGTGTATTTTGGAAGGGTCGTGACGTGCTTCGATGTACTTTGGAATGGAATCCATCGGTCCTGGACGATACAGCGCAATTGCAGCGATGATATCGTCCAGACAGCGCGGCCGGAGCTGCATTAACATTTGCCGGATTCCCGTCGATTCCAGCTGAAAAACGCCGTCGCACCGGCCGGAACAGATGGTGTCAAAGGTCGCGGAATCGGTCATATCGACGGCAGTCAGGTCAAACGCAGGATTGAATTCACGAATCTGAAGCTCTGCTTCGTGGATGATGGTAAGGTAGCGGAGCGCAAGAAAGTCAAACTTGAGAAGCCCCAGTTCGGCGATGGTGTCCATGTCAAACTGTGTGACCGTGATGCCGTTGTTTACCGCGATGGGAACGTAGGTCGTCACCGGCTTTTCAGTGATGACAACGCCGGCCGCATGTGTTGATGCATGACGCGGCATTCC
>JBJFGC010000273.1:0-11606 GCA_051892315.1 Eubacteriales bacterium | reverse complement strand
GCGGGGATTGTTGCATTTGAGGTAGCCGACGATTTTTTCCGGCAGGTCAAGGCTGCGTTTTTCCACAAGTTCTCCGCCGCGGATGATGTCGATGGTGATGCCCGGATCAATGTAGCCGAGGATGTCGAGGTTGACTTCAAAGTCTTCGTCGATTTTGATCATGTCCTTGCGTCCCATTTTGCGGCTCGGTACGTTTTTCAGAACCGCGACGGAGCATTCCAGACGGTCAAGCTCCAGCGCACGGTAGATTTCCATGGCTTTTCCGGCCTTGATGTGGTCGAGTACGATTCCGTTTTTGATAGAGTCAATGTACATGGTTCTTCCTCCTTATGCCTTGAGACCGAGCAGCATCATCATGAGCGCCGCACGCATGTATTTCCCGTTCAGCACCTGCTTGAAGTAGCATGCCCGCGGGTCGCTGTCAATGGCGGTCGAGATTTCGTTCACGCGCGGGAGCGGATGCAGAATGCAGAGGTCGGACTTCGCGGTTTTCAGCTTGTCCGGCGTCAGAATGTAGCTGTCACGCAGACGGAGGTATTCCTCCTCGCTGAAGAAACGCTCGTGCTGAACGCGGGTCATGTACAGAATGTCAAGGTCGCCCATGACGGACAGCAGATCCGCCGTTTCCCGGTATTCGATGCCGTTGGCGTTCAGAACGTCCTTCTTCACATAGCCCGGCAGCTTCAGCTCATCCGGGGAAATCAGGACAAACCGGATGCCCGGGTAACGAACCAGCGCGTTGATAAGGGAATGAACGGTGCGGCCGAACATCAGGTCGCCGCAGAAACCGATGGTCAGGTCGGAAAGCCGTCCCTTTTCACGGGAAATTGTCAGCAGGTCCGCGAGCGTCTGCGTCGGATGATTGTGACCGCCGTCGCCCGCGTTGATGACCGGAACGCTTGCGTTCATGGCCGCTACCAGCGGCGCGCCTTCCTTCGGGTGACGCATCGCAATGATGTCCGCGTAGCAGGAGACAACCCGCGCCGTGTCGGCAACGCTTTCTCCCTTGGACGCGGAGGACGACTGCGCCTCGGAGAACCCGATCACATGACCGCCCAGCTCGTACATGGCCGCCTCGAAGGACAGACGAGTCCGTGTGGAAGGCTCAAAAAACAGAGTCGCCAGCTTTTTCCCCTCCGCAACATGCGCGTACTTCGCGGGATTGGCCATCATGTCGTTCGCGGTTGTGATGAGGGCCTCGATTTCGGCCGTGGAAAGCTCGGTGATATCAATAACACTTCTCATAATTTCGCTCCGTTCACAGCTAAATAGTTCTTGATGCGGGTGACGTTTTCCTCGTTCGCCGGGTCTTCCTCCAGATATTCGATGATGTCGTAGACGTCAACGACCGAGTAGACGGGGAAGCCGAATTCGTTTTCCACTTCCTGCATGGCGGAGAGGTCGGTCCGGCCCTTTTCCTTCCGGTCAACCATTACAAACGTCGCGGCCACCTTTACGTTTTCCAGATGCCCGAGAATTTCCATGCTTTCGCGGATGGCGGTACCGGCGGTGATCACATCTTCCACAATCACAACCTCCTCACCGGCTTTCGGAACATAGCCGACAAAAACGCCGCCCTCCCCATGGTCCTTGGCTTCCTTGCGGTTGAAGAAGAAGGGAACGTCCAGACCGTTTTTCGCCAAAGCGATGGAGGAAGAAACCGCGATGGAAATGCCCTTGTAAGCCGGCCCGTACAGAACCGCCTTTTTCCGGCCGACCTTTTCCAGATAGGCCTTCGCATAAAATTCTCCCAGCTTGGCAATCTGTTCCCCGGTCTTGATGTCACCGGCATTGATGAAATAAGGAATCCTGCGTCCGCTCTTGGCTGTGAAATCGCCGAACTTCAGAACGCCCGCGTCCTGTAAAAACCGGATAAATTCTCTCTTGTAACTCTCCATATCCTGTCTCCTTACCAAACGAAATCTCTGTTGTTTTTTATATAGTGCAGATGGATTGAAAGGTCTTGAGGGGAAGGGAAGAAGCTTTTTTCCAAAAGTTCCTTCCCGTGTTTCCCCTTTTCCCTTATGCTCCGCAAAATTCCGCCACGGCGCGCCGGTAAGCCGCAACCGGATCGGGATCCGCGGTGATCGGACGGCCCACGACGATGTAGTCGGAACCGATTTCGGCTGCCCGGGCAGGGGTGGTGATGCGCTTCTGGTCACCCGCGTCGCCGCCTGCGAAACGGATGCCCGGAGTCACCGTCAGAAAACTGCCGCCGCAGACCTCATGAACCTTCGCCGCTTCGAGGGGAGAGCAGACCACGCCGTCCAGACCGCTGGCCTTCGCGTTCGCCGCGTAGCTCATAACGACTTCCGGAAGCGGACGGTCGATAAGCAGTTCGTTTCTCATGACCTCTTCGCTGGTGCTGGTCAGCTGCGTGACTGCGATAAGCGCGGGACGGGTACCGTCGGGGCGGGTCAGACCCTCGAGAGCCGCCTCCATCATTGCACGGCCGCCGGCAGCGTGCAGGTTGGTCATATCCACATCCAGGCGCGAGAGAACCGCCATCGTCTTTTTTACCGTGTTCGGAATGTCGTGCAGCTTGAGGTCGAGGAAAATCCTGTGACCGCGCCGCTTGATTTCACGAACAATCTCCGGTCCCGCCGCGTAATACAGTTCCATCCCGATTTTACAGAAGGGCTTGTCCGTGACCCCTTCAAACCGGTCGAGAAATGCGTAGGTCGCTTCTGCGGACGCAAAGTCGCACGCAATAATCACATCCTTTTTCATCAGTGAGCACCTCCGATCAGATCCGTTAATTTTTCAATTCCGTATTTTTCCATAACTCTTGGCAAATCTTCAATAATATCGCGGCATGCGTAGGGGTTCACCAGGTTGGCTGCCCCGACTTCGACCGCTGTCGCACCGGCCAGCATCATTTCCAGTACCGCTTCCGCCGACGATACGCCGCCCATGCCGATAATCGGGATTTTGACGGCTTCGTACACCTGATAAACCATGCGGAGAGCGACCGGGAAAATCGCGTCGCCG
The DNA here is from genome assembly GCA_051892315.1 of Eubacteriales bacterium. Taxonomy (GTDB): domain Bacteria; phylum Bacillota; class Clostridia; order Oscillospirales; family CAG-272; genus UMGS1696. Next base: position 8,615 of record JBJFGC010000273.1, on the reverse strand, counting down.
GAAAAACCGCCCATTTTGTTGGCAATGACCGGCTTTTTCGTCCGGAGACTGATGCGCATTCCCAGCATGGTGTTGATCAGCGCAAGACCGTCCGCACCGGCTTCCTCGCATGCCCGCGCGATTTCCGCAATGTCCGTGACATTCGGCGTCAGCTTGACGTACAGCGGCTTGGTCGTGACTGCTTTGACCGCCCGGGTGACTTCCGCCGCCATTTCCGGGGTGGTTCCGAAGCCCATGCCGCCGCCATGGACGTTCGGGCAGCTGATGTTTAATTCAATCAGACCAACCTGTTCGCAGTCGTTCAGCTTTTCGCAGCAGCAGACATACTCGTCCACGGAAAAGCCGCCGATATTCGCAATCACCGGCTTGTGAAAGTAGGCTTTCATTTCCGGCAGCTCCACGGAGAGTACGTGGTCGATGCCCGGATTCTGTAGACCGACCGAGTTGATCATGCCGGAGGTACATTCCGCGATACGGGGCGTCGGATTGCCGAAACGGGGTTCGCGGGTCGTTCCCTTGAAGGAAAAGCTGCCCAGAAGATTGATGTCGTAGAGCTCGGCAAATTCCTTTCCATAGCCGAATGTGCCGGATGCGGGAATCACCGGATTATCAAGGGTAAGTCCGGATAAAGTCACTTTGGTGTCCGTCATGTTACTTTCCCTCCCAGAGAATCTCGTTTTTCCGAAGAACCGGACCGTCCCGGCAGATCCGCTTATAGCCGGTTACGGTTTTGCAGGAGCAGCCCATGCACGCGCCGAAGCCGCAGCCCATGCGCTCCTCGAAGGAAAACTGTCCGTCCGCACCGTCGGGAAGGGCACGGTAAACGGCCTTCAGCATCGGTTCGGGACCGCAGGTACAGACGTGGGTGTAGGTCATGGACTTCATTGCGTCCGTGACAAAGCCGCGCACACCGAGGGAGCCGTCCTCGGTAGCGACCGTCAGTTCGGCGCCAAGAGACCGGAATTCCTCGCAGAGAATCGCATCGGCCGCCGTGCGGAAGCCGCAGAGGACCTTCACGTTTTTTCCTTCCGCGAGAAGGTCTTTCGCAAGCAGATACAGCGGGGGAACGCCGACTCCGCCGCCGATGAGAAGCGGAACGTCTCCGGTCAGGGAGGTGTCGTAGCCGTTGCCAAGCCCCGTGAGCAGGTCGAGCTTTTTACCGGAGCCGCAGCCTGCCATCTGCGCCGTTCCTTCGCCGACGACTTTGTATATCAGCGTCAGACAGTCCCCGTCGCGGTCGCAGACAGAGATCGGGCGGCGGAGGTATCTGCCCTCCAGCTGAAGATTCACGAACTGTCCGGGACGGGTGATGTCCGCGGTATCGCCCGTGAGAACCATGCGGTAGGTATCACGGGCAATTTTTTCGTTGGACGTTATTTCAAAAATGGTTTGTTTCATTTTTCGGGATACCTTTATTCGTTGATGGTGGAAATTCCCATGGTCACTTCCTCGAGTACGTCGAGCAGAACCTTGACCGTATCGAGCGCGGTGAACATTGTCACGCCGTTCTCGACGGCGCACTGACGGATTTCGTGACCGTCGGACATCACGCCGGTGGAGCCGTAATCGCGGGTGTTGATGACATAGGTGACGTAACCCTGACGGATGGAATCGAGAATTTCCTCGCTGCCTTCCGCCAGCTTCCGGCGGATGCGGGTGCGGATGCCGTGCTTCTTCAGGAACATGGCGGTGCCGTAGGTCGCTTCGATGTTGAAGCCCATGTTGTAGAACCGGCGGATGAGCGGGAGGGCTTCTTCCTTATCCTTGTCCGCCACGGTGACCAGCAGAGTCCCGTAATTCATGACCTGCATTCCGGACGCCTGCAGCGCCTTGTACAGCGCGCGGGTCATTTTTTTGTCGTAGCCGATGGCCTCGCCGGTGGACTTCATTTCAGGAGAGAGGTAAGCGTCCAGTCCGCGCAGCTTTGCAAAGGAGAAGGCCGGTACCTTGACGTACCAACGTTCTTTTTCCGGCGGATAGATGTCGGTAATGCCCTGTTCCCGCAGAGACGTGCCGAGGATGGCCAGCGTACCGATGTCCGCGAGGCTGTAGCCGGTCGCCTTGGAGAGGAACGGCACGGTGCGGGACGAACGCGGGTTGACTTCAATGACATAAACGAAGTCGTTCGCGTCCACGATGAACTGGATGTTGTACAGTCCCACGATGCCGATGGACAGACCGAGACGCTTGGTGTAGTCGAGAATGGTGTCTTTCGCCGCCTGGGAGATGGAGAAGGACGGGTAGACGGAAATGGAGTCGCCGGAATGGACACCGGTCCGCTCCACCAGTTCCATGATACCGGGAACGAAGACGTCGGTGCCGTCGCAGACCGCATCCACCTCGACCTCGCGTCCGACGATGTACTTATCCACAAGAACCGGACGTTCGCTGTCGAGGGCAACGGCGGTTTCAAGATAGTGGCGGAGCATTTCTTCGTTGGCGACAATCTGCATCGCGCGGCCGCCGAGGACAAAGGACGGACGGACCAGCACCGGGTATCCGATTTCCGCAGCCGCCGCGACGCCGTCTTCAATGTTGGTGACCGCACGGCCCTTCGGCTGAGGAATGTTCTGCTCGATGAGGAGCTTTTCAAAGGAATCGCGGTTTTCCGCGCGGTCGATGGCCTCCACGTCGGTGCCGATGATGTTGACGCCGCGCTTTTTCAGTCCTTCCGCGAGGTTGATGGCCGTCTGACCGCCGAGAGACGCGATGACACCGTACGGCTTTTCCAGCTCAATGATGCTCATGACGTCCTCAATGGTGAGCGGCTCGAAGTAGAGTTTGTCCGAACAGGTGTAGTCGGTCGAGACGGTTTCGGGGTTGTTGTTGATGATGATGGCTTCGCAGCCGTTTTTCTTGATGGTCATGACCGCGTGAACGGTGGAGTAGTCGAATTCCACGCCCTGGCCGATACGGATCGGACCGGAACCGAGCACGATGATTTTCTTGCGGTCGGAGACGACGGACTCGTTTTCATCCGCGTAGGTGGAATAAAGGTAGGGAATGTAGGATTCAAATTCCGCGGCGCAGGAGTCGATCATTTTATAGACCGGACGGATATCGCGCGCACGGCGGAAGTTCCAGACGGTGTCCTCGTCGGTGTTCCAGAGATCCGCGATGGCGCGGTCGCAGAAGCCGTACTTTTTGGCGTGAAGGAGAACGTCGGCATCCATTGGATGGTCGGCGACGAGCTTTTCCAGCTCCACGATGTGGCGGATTTTTTCGATGAACAGCATGTCGATCTGGGTTGCGTCGCAGATGAGACCCGGGTCAACCCGGCGGCGGAGCAGTTCGGCGATGGCGTAGATGCGGTCGTCGGTGCCGATGGCAATATAGGAAAGAAGGTCGTCGGTCGGGGTATGGTCAAACTTGGCGAGATGGAGATGATAGGCGCCGCTTTCGAGGGAACGGATGGCCTTGAGCAGGCTTTCCTCAAGGTTCCGGCCGATGGACATGACCTCGCCGGTCGCCTTCATCTGCGTGGACAGGCTGTTGTTTGCGTCGGAGAACTTGTCGAACGGGAAGCGCGGCATCTTCATGACCACATAGTCAATGGAGGGTTCGAAGCAGGCCGGCGCGGAGGCAAGCTGGATTTCGTCGAGGGTGAGACCGATGGCGATCTTTGCGGTCACGCGCGCGATCGGGTAGCCGCTGGCCTTGCTGGCGAGCGCGGAGGAGCGGGAAACGCGCGGGTTGATTTCGATGAGATAGTAGTCAAAGGACTGCGGGTCGAGCGCGAACTGAATGTTGCAGCCGCCCTCGATGCCGAGCTTGCGGATAATTTTCAGCGCGGAGTCCCGCAGGAGATGGTACTCGCGGTTGGTGAGGGTCTGGCTGGGCGCGACCACGATGGAGTCGCCGGTGTGGATGCCCACAGGGTCGACGTTTTCCATGCTGCAGATGGTGATGGCGGTATCGTTTTTGTCGCGCATGACTTCAAATTCGATTTCTTTGTAACCCTTGATGCTTTTTTCGACCAGAACCTGGTGAACCGGGGAGAGCTTGAGCGCATTTTTCAGGAGAGGGAGCAGCTCCTCCTCGTCGGACGCAAAGCCGCCGCCGGTACCGCCGAGGGTGAACGCCGGACGGAGAACAACCGGGAAACCGATTTCGTGCGCGGCCGTGATGCCCTCCTCCATCGAATTGGCAATGAGGGACGGGAGAACCGGTTCGCCGATTTCACAGCAAAGTTCCTTGAACAGCTCGCGGTCCTCGGCCTTTTCGATGCTTTCCGGCGGGGTGCCGAGCAGCTCGGTCTGGCATTCGCGGAGGATGCCCTTCTTGGAAAGCTGCATCGCAAGGTTCAGACCGGTCTGACCGCCGATGCCGGGGATGATGGCGTCCGGACGCTCATAACGGATGATTTTCGCAACGTATTCGAGCGTCAGGGGCTCCATATAGATTTTGTCCGCGACGGTCGGGTCGGTCATGATGGTCGCGGGATTGGAGTTGACGAGGATGACTTCGCAGCCTTCTTCACGGAGGGCAAGGCAGGCCTGCGTTCCGGCGTAGTCGAATTCGGCAGCCTGTCCGATGACAATCGGGCCGGAGCCAATCACCATAACTTTTTTGATATCTTCTCTTTTCGGCATGACGTTCACTCTCCCTTCATGAGTGCAAGAAACCGGTCAAACAGGTAGGCGCTGTCCTGCGGGCCGGGGTTGCTTTCCGGATGATACTGGACGGAGAACACGCGGTCTGCCGCGCATTCCAGCCCTTCCACGGTATTGTCGAGAACGTTGACGTGCGTGACGGTCAGGCCCGTTCCCACAAGGCTGGCGGGGTCGACGACACAGGAGTGTCCCTGCGCGGTGATTTCCAGCTTGCCGGTCGCAAGATTCCGGACCGGATGGTTGCCGCCGTGGTGGCCGAACTTTAATTTATAGGTAGAAGCCCCGTACGCGCGGGCGATGATGAGGTGGCCGAGACTGATTCCGAACAGCGGAACCTTCCCGCGCAGCGCGCGGACGGTTTCCACAACGGGCAGCACATCCTCGGAGCTGCCGGGACCGTTGGAAATCAGCACGCCGTCCGGCTTCATTTTCAGAATTTCATAGGCGGTGGTATTCCACGGAACGACGGTGACGTTGCAGCCGCGTGCGTTCAGGGCGCGGATAATGCTCAGCTTGATGCCGCAGTCGACCGCGACGACGTTGTACTTATGGTTCGCGGTGCGGGAGTACCACTTTTTCCGGCAGCTCACCCGCATGACCTGGTCATGTGGGATGGGCGTGCAGGCGATTTTCTCAAGGGCGTCCTCCGTGGGAGTGTCAAAGTCGGTGAGGATTGCGCGGCAGACACCATGGTCCCGGATATGGCGGGTGAGCGCACGGGTATCGATACCCTCAATGCCCGGGATACCGTAATCCTCCAGCGTTTCGGCGAGGGTTTTGGTGTAGCGGAAATTGGAGGGCTGGTCGTTGTATTCGCTGACGACCAGACCGCCCGCGGTCGGAACACGGGTTTCAAAGTCCTCGTCGGTGATGCCATAGTTGCCGATGAGGGGATAGGTCATCACGGCGATCAGGTCGGTGCAGCCCGGGTCGGAAAGAAGCTCCTGGTACCCGACGACGGCGGTGTCGAAGAAAATCTCCGCGACGCGGTCACATGCAGCGCCGAAGCCGTGTCCGGGATACACCGAACCGTCCTCCAGCACCAGCTTTCGGTTGAAGGTCATTTTGTCATCCATACAGTTTTACCTCCGCATACTGTCAATTTACAGGTTCCATATACTTTTTCACCGGTAAACGGGGTGGCGTGCCCCGCGGACAGAAAGTCCGCCGGATTGATGGTGGTTGGATGGGTAAGGTCGAAAAGGGTGAAATCGTCTTCCGGTTCAGGCAGACCGAACCGTCGGCGGGGGGCCGTGGTCAGCATCTCCACGATGCGTTCGAGCGGAACGATTCCGGGCCGGACGAGCTTGGTGTAGAGAATGGGAAAGGCGCATTCCAATCCCACAACTCCCATCGGACTTTTTTCCAGCCCACGTGCTTTTTCCTCATCGGAGTGGGGCGCGTGGTCGGTCGCAATCATGTCGATGGTTCCGTCGAGGACTCCCTCGATGAGGGCTTCGCGATCGGCTGGTGAACGCAGCGGCGGGTTCATCTTGAAGCGGCCGTCTTCACGAAGATCTTCGTCGGTGAGGGTGAGATAGTGCGGCGCGGTTTCGCAGGTGACATCCACGCCGTTTTTCTTGGCCTCACGGATGAGCGCGACGGATTCCTTTGTGGAGACATGGCAGACATGATACCGGACGCCGGTCTCCGCCGCGAGCCGCAGGTCCCGCTCGATTTGTTTCCACTCGCTTTCGGAGCAGATGCCGCGGTGCCCGTGAGCCTTCGCGTACGCACCGTCGTGAATGTAGCCGCCGTTTAAGAGGGAATTGACCTCACAGTGCGCGGCGACGATTTTGCCCAGTTTTCGCGCGGCAGTCATAGCCTCGCGCATACGCTCCTCGTCCTGTACGCCGCGGCCGTCATCCGAGAAGGCGCAGACCAGAGGAGCCATGCCGTCAAGGTCTGCCAGCTCCTTGCCCTTTTCGCCGGCGGTGATGGCGCCGTAAGGATGGACGCGGACGACCGCGGTTTCGCGGATGCGGTCCAGCTGGACGTTCAGATGCTCCACGGAATCGGGAACGGGGTCCAGGTTCGGCATGGAGCAGACGTCGGTGTAGCCGCCACGCGCTGCCGCCTTGGTACCGGAGCAGATGGTTTCCTTATAAGAAAAACCCGGTTCCCTCAGATGCACATGCACATCGGCGAAACCGGGAAAGAAAACGGAACCACTCACATCAATCTTTTCAGAAATATCGGAAAACCGTTCAAAAGCGGCGTCCGATGCGGGAAGAATACGGGAAGAAGAAGCAGAAACGAGAACAAACACGTCCACAAAGACGCCATTCCGATACGCTTTTCCTCCGGTGAGCAGAGTCATACGATACCTCCGAATCTCTCGCAATACCATTCCATTTCGATACCAGAACCCGTCGCCTCTGAACCGCGCGTCCGCGTTTTTCCATAAAAAAAGCGGATAAGCAACACACGCAGATTCAACAAATCCGGCGAGTCTCTGTGTACCCAACATTATTATCTCATAATTTTTTATATTATACCACACTTGACCCGCACGGTCAATAGGAAACATGAGAAATTTTCAGATTGTCAGAAGAAAGATTTTTTTGCGGATGTGACAAGGATGGGGAAAAGGTGGGAAAAGACAAAGTTGGGTGCAGATCAAACGATTGGCACCCAACTCCTGCATGGAAAACTGAAATTTTTGGAAAGGTGGGAAAGCGGAGTCTGCCCAGCGAATCTCCGCTGCCCCAAAAAGCTTCCCCTTATCTTCTTCCATTATTATTATTCAAACAATCTCTTGTAAATGTCGGACATCTCGCCGCGCGTGATGACGTAGGGGCTGTTGGCGTAGTTGCCGGCGCCGGCAACACGGTCAATGAGTTCCTCGCGCTCCTCGGCACCAATGTGCAGATGAACGCCGCTCATAGCGGGGATGCGTTCCATCATTTTCTCCGGCGTTGTTTGGAGATGCGACGCGAGGGTGACAATCCGCTCACGGCCCACGGAGGTCAGCATGTTGTAGCGCAGGTACGCGCCCTCAAAAATGGCGCAAGCCCGGCCGTGGGGAATGCCGCGGGTGAGTGTCAGGCTGTAACCGAGCGGATGCGGGAAACCGGTACCGGTGTAGTCAATGGCGATTCCGGCAGCACACGCGGCGTTCTGGAGCGCCTGACGCTGCTTTTTGGTGTAACCGCCCGCGTCCCGTTCTTCTGTCTCGTCCGAAGGCGATGCGGTCAGAACGTTCCAGATTTCACGGGCGGCATAGAGGGCAGCCTCTTCCGAAGCCACGGTGGACTTGGGAGAGAGGTAGGACTCGATGGCGTGGGCAAGTGCGTCGAGTGCGGTGGAAACGGTGTAATTTTCGTCGAGGGTTGCGGTGTACTTGGCGGAGACGAACGCATGCTTCGCGTAAGCAGAAGGGGACGAAAAGGTTTTCTTGCGCCGTCCGTCCTCGATGGTCAGAACGGAATAGCGGCACGCCTCGCTTCCGGTGCCGGCGGTTGTGGGAATGGCGATGAGCGGCAGTCCGTCTGCGGTGCGCTTTTCGGCGTCAAAAAGGTCCATGACGTCACAGGACGGATTGGCCGCGTAGGCGGCAATGGCTTTGGCAGCGTCAATGGCTGACCCGCCGCCGATGGCGATGACAAAGTCGCAGCCCTCCTCGCGGGCCAGACGTCCTCCTTCATGGCAAAGAGGGGCCGGCGGGTTTTCGGGAATCACGTTGTAGCGGACCCAGGTTGCGCCGACCGACGTGAGCGCATCGGTTACGTCGGTCAGTGCGCCGCAGAGGTCTGCCGAACGGCGGCCAGACACAATCAGCGCACGGCGTCCGAGCGAACCAAACAGCGCCGCGTTTTCCGCTACGCAGTTCTCACCGGTGTGGATGGAGACTGCTTTGTGCGTTGTAAAATCCATAATTTCCTCCGGAATATTATGTAAAAAAATGATTAGAGCTATATCAGATGTGATATTACACCACGGATAGACTCTATTAGTTTAGCATACGTATGGTTATGGTTCAAGAGTCATTTCGTGGATTTT
>JBJFGC010000272.1:0-2873 GCA_051892315.1 Eubacteriales bacterium | reverse complement strand
GATTGTTATGGGCGGACGGGAGCATGTGAAGAGCGTTCTCGACGACCTGAACCGCCGCCGCAACGAAATTTCCGCAACGGAGGCGACGACTGCGGACGCACTGATGCTGGTGAACGAATATTTCCAGCGCGGTTACGACTTTCTGCCGGTGGATATCCACAAGTCTCATGCGACGAAATATCTGCCGGAGAAGGGAAAAATCCGTCTCCCGTTCACGTCGCTTCCCGGGCTTGGCGAAACGGCGGCCGAAAACATCATGAACACCATGCAGTCCGGTGACATTTTTTCCGTCGAGGAGCTGCGCACCAAAGCCAAGGTTTCCAAATCCGTTTTGGAGCTTCTCGAAAAAAACGGCGCGCTCCGCGGTATGTCCAAAACCAACCAGCTCTCGATGTTTGGATGAGTTTTTGGGGGGGGAAATCGAGAAAGGCGCTTTCAAGCTCCCCTCTGTCAAATTGAGGTACAAAAATGATGCCAGGAATTGGAACGATTGTTAATACACTCGCAGTAATTTTAGGAAGTCTCATCGGATTGTTTGCCAAAAAGGGGCTTTCGGAAAATCTGCAAAATTCGCTGATGAAGGCGCTTGGGCTGGCCACGATGTTCATCGGGATTGGCTGCACCATGCAGGAAATGCTGAAGGTGGAGGCGGACGGGTCTCTGTCGGCCAACGGGCTGATGATGATGATTCTTTCCCTTGCGCTCGGGACGCTGGCGGGGGAACTTCTGCACATTGAAGATGTTCTCGAAAGCCTTGGCGACCGCATTAAGAAGATTCCGTTGTTCCGGAACAACAATTCTACCTTCACCGAAGGATTTGTCACCGCAACTTTGGTCGTCTGCGTCGGTGCGATGGCGATTGTGGGCGCGCTCCGCGACGGTCTGGAAGGGGATCCGTTGCTGCTGTACTCCAAATCCATCCTTGATTTTCTGTCGACGATGATTTTTGCATCCACGCTTGGCGTCGGCGTGTTGTTTTCCGCCCTTCCCATGGCGCTGTATCAGGGGCTTTTTACCGTTGCGGCCCGATGGATCGGCGAATTTTTCAGCGATACGATTATTTCGAACCTGTCCCTGGTCGGCTCGGCGCTGATTTTCGCGGTCGGCATCAACCTGTTTTTCGGGAAGCAGGTGAAGGTGGGGAACATGCTTCCGGCATTGCTTGTTCCGATTTTGTACGGGTTGATTTCCATGGTATCTGCATAAACCAAAAATTCTCCGCATATGTTTTACCAGAGAGAAAACTTTTCCAGAGAGAGAGTAAAACAGGCGGAGGATTTTTCTGTGACAGATACAGCGATTTATAAGGATATCGCGGACCGAACCCACGGCGACGTCTACATCGGCGTGGTCGGGCCGGTGCGGAGCGGCAAAAGTACGTTCATCAAGCGGTTCATGGAATCGCTTGTGATTCCGAATATACGGAGTGAATTTGACCGTGAACGTTCCCGCGACGAGCTTCCGCAGAGTGCAGGGGGACGCACCGTCATGACGACCGAGCCGAAGTTCATTCCGGACGAAGGGGTGGACATCACGGTGGACGACGGCGTTTCCCTGCGAGTCAAGCTGGTTGACTGTGTGGGCTACATGATTCCGGACGCGCTCGGCGGCGAGGAAAACGGCAGCACGCGCATGGTGCATACACCGTGGCACAGTGAGCCGGTACCGTTTGAGGAGGCGGCGGAATACGGAACGAAGAAGGTGATTTCCGAACACGCGACCATTGGGATGCTCGTGACCTCGGACGGAACGGTCGGGGATTTTTCCCGCGAGAGTTATCAGCAGGCAGAGGAGCGCATCGCGGCCGAGCTGACGGAGCTCGGAAAACCGTTTGCAGTGATTCTGAATTCCGCGCGTCCCGAAACGGAGGAAGCGCTTCGTCTCGCAATGAAGCTGGAAGAAAAATACAGCGCACCGGTAGCTTTGGTGAACTGTCTGGAGTTGAACGCGGACGATATTACGCACATTCTCGAAATGCTGCTGGATGAATTTCCTGCAAAGGAAGCGGACATCTGCCTTCCGGCGTGGACGTCTGTCCTGCCCGACGAGCACCGGCTGAAGCGCGGCATCTACGAAGCGGCCGTCGCGGCATCCAGAAAAATGAAGCGTCTGCGCGACATCAAGGGAGCATTTGCGGAAGCTCTTTCCGCTGGCATCAAAAAAGCAGCCGCCACAGTCGGGGAATACGGCGATGATCCGGACCTGGCGGTCGATCTTGAAAAAACGGACGCGGGGCGGGGAAGCGCCGTTCTGCGGGTCCGGCTGCCGGACGGTCTGTATTATGACGTTATTTCGGAAATCACAGGGATTCCGATGAAGAACGAAACCGACCTTCTGGAGGCGCTGGAGGGGCTTTCGGAGGCGAAGCGGGAGTTTGACAAATACCGCGACGCTCTCGCCGAGGTCAATGAAAAGGGGTACGGAATCGTGATGCCGAGCGTGGATGACCTGCGGCTGGAGGACCCGGAAATTGTCCGGCAGTCCGGCGGATACGGGGTTCGCCTGCGCGCGTCGGCTTCGTCGGTCCACATGATAAAAACCAGCATCGAAACAGAAATCAATCCGATTGTCGGAACCGAGCAGCAGTCGGAGGAAATGGTCAAATACCTCATGCAGGAATTTGAAGAAGATCCGAAAACCATCTGGCAGTCCAATATGTTCGGCAAATCCCTCTACGAACTGGTCAATGACGGTCTCCGCACGAAGCTCGACCGCATGCCGGAGGACGCCCGCATGAAATTCGGTGAAACCCTCTCCAAAATTATCAATGAAGGCAGCCAGGGGCTGATCTGTATTATTTTATAGTAACATGAGTTCGACGGGGAGAAACTTCCCCAGAAAAAGTTTCTCCCCGAACCCCACCTCAAAAACTT
>JBJFGC010000271.1:0-2875 GCA_051892315.1 Eubacteriales bacterium | reverse complement strand
CATTCCCCGTTTTTGTAACCGGTCTTCGGAAATACCGCGAGCTTTTCAAATCCGAGCGAACGGTGCAGGGCATCGCTTCGTTCATTCGGATGTGTGACCCTTGCATAGGCGACACGCATCTTTTGCTTTTTGGACAACTCAATCAATCGACGGTAGAGCTCCGTACCGATTCCCCGGCCGAGAAAATTCCGGTCAATGTATACGGAAAACTCCACGTCCCATTGATAAGCAGTTCGCTCAAAAGCACGATGGGAATAGGCGTATCCTATTATACATCCGTCCAGAAGGGCAACAAGGTAGGGATAAAACGCTGAAATTTCCTTGATCCTCGCACAAAACTCGTCGTGCGTAGGAAGCGCGTATTCAAAAGTGATGGGAGTATCAATATACTGGCTGTAGATGGCAAGAAGACGATCCGTATCCTCTGGTACGGCAAATCGATAGGTCATCATATCGCGTCTCACTTACAGATTATCCGGCATTGACGAAAGATATCCGCTGTACCGGTCGGCAAGATCTTCTGAGGTCATTTCGATTTTTCGGAACAGAATGCGATAACGGTAGGTAATACTGTTACCGGACGGCAGCGTGTAGCCACCCTTGAAATGGAGATTGTTTGCCGCAAACAATCCGTACGAACGGATGTGCCACGCGGTGGGATAACGTTCGTTGGAAGGACCGTCAAAAACGGTCACTCCCATTTCGCCGATACCGTCCAGCGTTCCGTGGTAATCGCACCATTCGGCTTCTTTGCCCCAGCATTCGGTTTCACCGACACCACCGCGGGAATTCAAAAGAGTCCCATGACCGATATCTGCGCGGAGCTCATCACGCAGACGGATACCGAGCGGTCCCGCCTCCTTGGTCGGACCGAAAACCACGTCGCCGTAATCTGCGCTGAAGGTAATTTTCATATCCAACGTCCGGCAGGCATCGCTCTGATTGTATACAATATAGCGGGTATTTTCCGTCAGAAGGGGAGCACCATCATGATCGGTCCAGCGGTTGCAGGCAGTAAAGGCGGCGAAAGCCGGACTGGAGATGACATCCCGAATGGATTCGTTGCGGACATAACCACAGTTTTTCTGCTCGTTCCAACAGTCGACTCCATTGACATCACCAATGGCGACGATAATGGAACGCTGATGCGGGTGTTCCGCATGCATTTGTTCACAGCGAGTGAAAGGATTTCCTCTGTCATCGGTGACGGGACCGAGGTGAGGCTTGGGAAAATCAGGTGAAGCAACATAGTCCGCAAAATGCTTTCCAGCAATATTCAGTTCGACGGTCTGGTCTTTTACAACGGCTGTACAGTTTCCGCAATCCTCGGTTCCGGTCGTCAGAGTTATGGTTTCCCCTTGTTTCGCACAGAGAATGGCGAGAATCCCTCCCTCAACCGCCACGGCAGGATAGACGTTGGAACCTGTCATGACCGAGGTGATTCTCTCAGCAGGAAGCTCACACGGTAAAAAAACAGGTTCTTCTGCAAGGTCGCGGGCTGCGGTATATTTCAATGTAGTGTTCATGTTGTTGTTCCTGTCCATTATTGAAAAATTTCGGTCAGATAGCGATGCGCCAGCTTGATTTCACGTGCAAAATCTGAAAATCCACATTCCACGGAAACTCCGCCGTCATAGCCGGATTTCAGCAGTTCTTTGGCAAATCTGCGGTTATAGGTCAGGTCTTTGCCGTCAAGCGCCCCGGGGTAGGAACGGTTTGGCGCTTCCGCGATGTGACAATGGCGCAGAAGATCCGCGTATTGGCAGACGCAGGAGACATCTGTTCCTTCCTCCGCCATGTGAAATGCATCGTACAGGAGTTTGACACCTGGCTGGTTCAGCTTTCGTACAAAGTCACCGGATTCAGGAACGGTGATAAAAATATTGGTTTCTGCTTTCCGAAGCGGCTCGATGACCAAAAGAATCCCCCGTTTTTCTGCTTCTGCGCCGATGGCGGTAATGAAGTTTGTCAATACGGAAAGACCTTTCTCATAGTCGTACTGGTCACTGTGAATCGTGCGCGCAGCGCCGCTGCCGAGAACTGCGCAGCTTGCACCAAGTTCATGCATCGTGTCAAATAGCGCGGACGCGTATTCCACATAGCGTTCCTGTTCTCCGTTCGGATCAGCCAGACGGAAGCTGGGAGGAAACAGACTGTTTACCGCCCGGATTTTGAGAGAATTTCGGGCGTTTTCGTTCAGAAAATTGTATCGCTGAGCCGGAGTCAGGGCGGTCAGCATTCCGCCGCCGCATTCGGTGAAGTCAAATCCGGCGGCCAGCACCGCGCGGCATTTTTCCCGTATTTGTACGTCGGGGGAATCCGGAATTTCAGCAACTCCTTCCGGCATAAAGGATCCGCCTGGAATCGCACATCCAAATTGAATCATATAGACCTCCAATATTGTATGAGATTAAGTGAGAAATCCGGCGCAAAAGTTCCGAAAATACGTTCAGAGCAGAGAACGTTCCACACCGATAGCCTTAAGAAATTCACGTGCGATAATCAGACTTCCAATGTTGCCGGGATGTACACGGTCCCAAGAGATGTAGGAAGAATGACGATATTGCAAATAATCGTCAAACGGCGGCTGCATGTTGATGTAATGACAATTGTATTTTTTCGCTGTTTCTTCACAAATTTTTATATATTCGTCCACCCGCTGGCGCATCCGATCTTCGCGCTGCGGCTCCATGAAGAACGGAGACATGAGAATCACTCCTTTGACAACAGGAAGCGTCCGTTCAAGAATTTCGCAGAGATTGCTGCGATATTCTTCCGGATAAACGTGACAGGTGACAATCCCAGGAGAATCAAACTGACGCCACACATCGTTGATTCCAATCATGACGCTGACCCAGTCGGGCTTGAGGTTCAT
>JBJFGC010000270.1:0-2876 GCA_051892315.1 Eubacteriales bacterium | reverse complement strand
TTTTTTGAAGGGGGTGCGGGGGAAACTTTTTTTCAAAAAAGTTTCCCCCGCGAATCCCACTTCTTCCCCACTCCCCGCGAATCCCGTTTTTCAAAACTTTTTTGGAGTCTTTTCAATGGAACATACACAACTCAATGACGCCGTCACCCTTGTGGGGGTCACCAAAACCTTTGGCGACGTTGTTGCCAACAAAAACATTTCTCTCTCCATCCGGCGCGGTGAAATTCTTTCCCTTCTCGGAGAAAACGGCAGCGGAAAAACCACCCTCATGAACATCCTCTCCGGCATCTATTACCCTGATGAGGGACAGATTTTCGTGGACGGGCAGGAGGTTTCCATCCGCTCCCCCGGCGACTCCTTTGCGCTCGGCATCGGCATGATTCACCAGCATTTCAAGCTCGTCGACGTCTTCACCGCCGCCGAAAACATTGTCCTCGGCCTTGAGGGTCACGGCAAATTCGACCTGCGCGCCGTCGGCGAAAAAATCCGCGCCATCTGCGACCGCTACGGCTTCGACATCACCCCCGAACAGAAGGTCTACAACATGACCGTTTCCCAGAAGCAGACCCTTGAAATCGTCAAGGTGCTCTACCGCGGCGCGGACATTCTCATTCTCGACGAGCCCACCGCCGTTCTCACCCCGCAGGAAACCGAAAAGCTCTTCGGCGTCATGCGCGAAATGAAAAAGGACGGCAAAGCGGTCGTCATCATCACCCACAAACTCCACGAGGTTCTCGCCGTCTCCGACCGCGTCGCCATTCTCCGCAAGGGCGAGTACATCGGCACCGTCGAAACGAAGGACGCCACCGAACTGTCCCTCACCGAAAGCATGGTCGGCAAGAAGGTGTCGCTGGGCATCGACCGTCGTCCGCCGGTCCATCCGGTCCGCCGGCTGTCCATCCGGAACCTTACCATCACCAGCGCGGAGGGCCTGCGCGTCCTCGACGACATCACCTTTGACGCGTACGGCGGCGAGATTCTCGGCATCGCGGGGATCTCCGGCTGCGGCCAGAAGGAGCTTCTCGAAGCCATCGCCGGTCTGCGCGTCACGGACGAAGGCTCCGTCATCGAATTTTTATCGCCCGATACCGGCGAAGCCGTCGAGCTGCGCGGAAAAACCCCGCGTCAGATCAAGAAGCTGGGCGTTACCCTGTCGTTTGTCCCCGAGGACCGGCTCGGCATGGGCCTGGTCGCGTCGATGGGCATGACCGACAACATGATGCTCAAGTCGTACGAAAAAGGCAAGTCCTTCTTTGTCGAACGGAAACAGCCCCACGACCTCGCCGAGGAGATCCGTGACGACCTCGCCGTCGTCACGCCGTCCACGAACACGCCCGTCCGCCGTCTGTCGGGCGGAAACGTGCAGAAGGTGCTGGTCGGACGGGAAATTTCCTCCGCCCCCGCCGTTCTCATGACCGCCTACGCGGTGCGCGGGCTGGACATCGGCACGTCCTACACCATCTACGGCCTTCTGAACGAGCAGAAGGAAAAAGGGGTGGCGGTTCTGTACGTCGGCGAAGATCTCGACGTGCTGATTGACCTGTGCGACCGGATTCTTGTGCTCTGCGCGGGCCGGCTCACGGGCATTCTGGACGGGCGCACGGCGACCAAGGAGCAAATCGGTTTGCTCATGACAAAACTCGAACACAACCCCAAGGAGACAGAGGAGGCAAAGGCATGAACAAGGCAGAACACACGCACGTCCGGGAGCCGCTCGTCCGGCTGGCGCGGCAGGACGGGGTGTCCATCCGGAAAAAAATCGGGATCCGCGCGGCGGCCATCGTCCTTGCCCTCCTCGTCGACGCGATTTTCATTGTCCTCGTCACGCGCCTGAACCCGCTTCAGGTCTACGTGGAAATGGTCAAAGGGACCTTTGAAACGTCGCTGCGGTTCATGTGGGCGATGCGGGACATGGTCTCGCTGCTGTGCATCGGCATCGCGCTGGCGCCGGCGTTCAAGATGCGCTTCTGGAACATCGGCGCGGAAGGACAGGTTCTCATGGGCGGCTTCGCAACGGCGCTGTGCATGATGTACGGCCAGACGCTGCCCACGCCGGTGCTGTTTCTCATCATGTTTGTGACGAGCGTGCTGTGCGGAGCGGTCTGGGGCATGGTTCCGGCCATCTTCAAGGCCAAATGGAACACAAACGAAACGCTGTTCACCCTGATGATGAACTATGTGGCCATTCAGATTGTGGCCTACGCGACGAACATTCTGCGCGGTCAGGCGTCGTCGCTGGGAACCATCAACATGGGGACGAAAATCGGCTGGTTCCCGAAGCTTGCGGGTCACGACTTTACGCTGAACCTCATCATTGTCGCGGTTCTGACGGTGGTGATGTTCATTTACTTAAAATACACCAAGCACGGCTATGAAATCTCCGTGGTCGGGGAGTCGGAAAACACGGCGCGGTACGCGGGCATTAACGTTGCGAAAGTCACCATCCGGACGATGCTTCTCTCGGGTGCGATCTGCGGTCTGTGCGGATTCATCATCGTGGCGGGCAACAAGCACACCATTGCAACGAACACGGCGGGCGGCAACGGCTTCACGGCCATCATCGTCGCGTGGCTGGCGAAATTCAACACGTTCTACATGGCGCTGATTTCGTTCCTGCTGATTTTCCTCGAAAAGGGCGCAGGGCAGATTGCCTCAAGCTTCGGATTAAACGACTACATCACGGACATCATTTCCGGGATTATCCTGTTCTGCATCCTCGGAAGCGAATTCTTCATCAACTACCGGCTGATTTTCCGGCGCCGCAAAAGCGCGCCGAAGGCGTAAAAACGGGGGACGCGGGGAGGAGACTTGCGGGGGAGGAGACTTGCGGGGGAAACTTTTTTGAAAAAAAGCTTTCCCCCGCACCCCCTTCAAAA
>JBJFGC010000269.1:0-2886 GCA_051892315.1 Eubacteriales bacterium | reverse complement strand
CATCGGAGAGGAGCTGAATGTACTCAACATGTTCGCAGACCTCGCCGGTCAGCTTGATTTTGCCGAAATTCCAGTTGTAAATATGCAGGTAAAGACGCTGCTTATCCGGATTGTAAGTGTAGCGGCAGTCGCGCGGGCACTCGAATTCCAGAGGCGCCTGCGTACAGCCGTAAATCGAACGGGAGTGCCGCTTCATCCATTGTCCGATGCCGCGCAGACGTTCGTAAGCGCGCTCGTCAAATTCGCCGCGGCCTGTCGGACCGACGTTCAAAAGGAGGTTACCGCCCATGGAAACGCTGTCAATCAGCATTTTCAAAAGCTGGTCCACGCTTTTCCACGTTGATTCGTCGCGGTGGTAGCCCCATGAGCCGGAGAAGGTATGACACCCTTCCCATACCACCGGCACACCATTCACCTTCACCCATTCGTCGGGCATGTACTGTTCCGGCGTCTTTACGTCCTGGTCAATCTGAAGACGGTCGTCAATGATAATGTTCGGATTGATGGCACGGATTTTTGCGAGAAGCTCCTCGCTGCGCCACGTTTCCTTTCCCTTTCCCGCAAAGCGACCGGACGCGCCCACCGAGAAGTCAAACCAGATAATATCCACCGGATCGTACTTTTTCAGCAGTTCCTCCGTCTGGTTGTGCAGATAGTCCACGTACCGCGTAATGTCGCGCTCGCTGTCCTTTGCGATGTACGCCTCGTTGTCTCGCATCGGATGGCAGCCGTCCACCGTGTAGTCCGGATGATGCCAGTCAAGGAGAGAATGGTAGAAGCCGGTGCGCAGTCCGTGCGAACGGAACGCTTCCACCATCGGGGTCAGAATGTCACGGCCGTACGGAGTATTCGTGGATTTGTAGTCGGTATAGGCGGAATCCCACAGGCAGAATCCTTCGTGATGCTTGGTCGTAATGACAAAATACTTCATTCCCGCATTCGCTGCGGCGTCAGCCCAAAGCTCCGGATCGTACAGGTCGGGATCAAAGTGGCGGAAATATTTGTCGTCGTACACTTCGTTCGGAATGCGTTCGTAATTCCGAACCCATTCGTGACGCGCGGGAAGTGCGTAAAGTCCCCAGTGGATGAACATGCCAAAACGGTCATGTTGAAACCAGCTGGTGTCTCCCGGAGTCGGCGCGGCTTTGATTACGGTTAAGTCTTCCAGTCTCATAGCTACCTCTTTTTTGTAAAATTGATGTTTGCGCGATATACAATCGCTGCTTCTGAGGAAAGTATAATATAAAAATAGCTAAAAATCAAGTAAAATCATAAATATTTTTATAAAATCCGGTGAATACTTCCTCCGAGGGGACCGGATGCTCTCCGTACCCATCTACGCTGCAAGAACAGGGGAAATTATGAACAGAAAAAATAATATCGAAGCCATTTATGCCCGCGAGATTCTTGATTCCCGCGGCAATCCGACCGTGGAGGCCACCGTCCTTCTGGAAGACGGCTCCTGCGGAACGGCGTCCGCTCCCTCCGGTGCTTCGACCGGCAAATACGAGGCCCATGAACTTCGGGACGGCGACGAAAAACGCTTTCTCGGACGCGGCGTTCTGCAGGCGGTCGAAAATGTGAACGGAAAAATCTGCGGTGAGCTGAAGGGAATGCGGTGCGATGTATCCCAGGTGGATGCCCGCATGATTCACTTAGACGATACGGAAAACAAAAAACGCCTTGGTGCCAACGCCATGCTTGCCGTTTCTCTGGCCGCTGCGCGCGCCGGAGCAGCCTTTTACCGGATGCCGCTGTACCGTTATCTCGGCGGAGTGGCGGCCAAAACTCTGCCGCATCCGCTCATGAACATTCTCAACGGCGGTGCGCATGCGGCAAACAACCTTGATCTTCAGGAATTCATGATTCTCCCGTCCGAGTTCGGCACATTTTCCGAAGCCCTGCGCGCCGGAACGGAAATCTATCACCGGCTGGGCGCTCTGCTGCGAAGCGGCGGACATTCGACACTTGTGGGTGACGAAGGAGGATTTGCCCCGAATCTGACCTCCGCGGACGAAGCGCTTGACTACATTGTCCGCGCCATCGAGGACGCAGGCTACACGACGGCACAGGTGAAAATCGCGCTGGACGCGGCGGCCAGTGAATGGGCCGAAGGAAGCTCTTACCTTCTCCCGAAAAACGGGACGCTGTATTCCTCCGGCGACCTTGTGAAAGAATGGGAACGGCTCTGCGGCCGTTATCCGATTGTCTCGATTGAAGATGGTCTGGGCGAGGATGACGACGCCGGATGGAAGCAGATGACAGACGAGCTGGGCGGCAAAATCCTGCTGGTCGGCGACGATTATTTTGTCACCAATCCCCGTCGTCTGTCGGATGGCATTGCACGCGGCTGCGGCAACGCCGTTCTCGTCAAGCCAAACCAGATCGGAACACTCACGGAAACCATCGCCGTTGTCAATCTTGCCAAATCCCATGGGTACCGCACGATTCTCTCCCACCGTTCCGGAGAAACCGCCGATACTGCCGTTGCCGACCTTGCCGTCGCGCTGAACGCGGGCTTCATCAAAACCGGCGCTCCCGCCCGCACCGAACGGTGCGCCAAGTACAATCGTCTGCTGAAAATCGAAAGCGAACTCGGCGGGGACGCAGTGTTTGAAATGGGGATATTCTGAAAATCCAGGGAGGCACTTTTTGAAAAAAGTGCCTCCCCTTTCCTTTTCAAGAGCGTTCCACCGTGGAGTGAGGGGGAAACGGACATGGATTCAGGCATTTTGTGCTTTTCGCCGGCGGACAAATTTAAAAAAAACGTGAATAAATGGCTCATGCTATTGAAATTGACTTGCGTTTGTGCTATAATAACAAGGTATTAACAAGCAGAATAACTCGTGAATCAAGGCCATACCAGTCGGGGAAGCAGCGGGTCCC
>JBJFGC010000268.1:0-11723 GCA_051892315.1 Eubacteriales bacterium | reverse complement strand
TTTTTGAGGGTGGGGGTAGTTACGCGAAGCGTTACTACGGGGGAGGGTACTTTTTCGGGAAAGTACCCTCCCCGCGAAAACTCACCCCAGATCCGGAACGTCAACAAATTCGATGACGTTGCGGTCGGTGGAATCCATTTCAAAGACGATGATTTCGTTTTCGCCGGATTTCAGCATGGGAGCGGGGCAGTAGAGGGTTTTCTGCGGACCCGCGTCGTTGTAGTAGCGGCCGAGGTTGAAGCCGTTCACCAGGACGAAGCCGTGGTGGAAACCGTCCAGACGGATAAAAGTGTCGCACGGGTCGCCGTCGATGGTCAGTGTCCCGCGCAGGAAGCTGGATTTGTCCACGCCGCCGTCGCAGGGGACGTAGTTCACACCGGACACATCCTTCATTTCCATCGGGTACATGTTCCAGCCGTAGTGGTTCCGCTGACCGAAACGGATGCCGGTCATGCCCTTCCGGTCCCGCATTTCCGGACCGTAATTGATGCGGCCCATGTTTTCGACGAGGATATCGAGCTTGATTTCCTCGTCCTTCTCCAGAGCAACGCGGATGTCGTCGTTGTGGCGGGAACGTTCAAACCAGCCCTTCTTCTCGCCGTTGATGAAGACAATCGCGCGGTCGTGTACGCAGTCAAACCGCAGCGGCAGTTCGCTCATCGGGCCGCGGACCGTCGTGGAATACAGCGTGAAGCCGTAGTTCTGACCGATTTCCTCCATGAACTTCGGCGCAGCGGTGGCAACCGGTGTGGAAATCGCGTCCACGGTATCGAGAATGAACGCCTTTTCGGTCAGCGTGACCTTGCCGTACGCCTTCTTTTCGGAATTTTTGCAGGTCAGCTCGGGCAGACGGCCGAAGAATTCCTCGTTGATTTTCCGTACCGCGTAATAAGCCGGCGTCATGTCGCCCGCTTCGCTGAGGAGAGCGTTGTAGTCGTAGCTGGTGATGGTCGGCTGATACTGTCCGCCGTGGTTCGCACCGTTCATGAAGCCGAAATTGGTGCCGCCGTGGAACATGTAGAAGTTCAGGGACGCGCCTGCGTCAAGCATATCCCGGAACAGACCGGCAAGCTCCTCGGCGTCGCGGACATGGTGATTTTCGTACCAGTGGTCGAACCAGCCGCACCAGTATTCGCCGCACATGCAGGGCTGTCCGTCGCGGAATTTCTTCAGTTCGGCAAAGTTTTCCTTCGGATGGGAACCGAAGTTGGCGACGCAGAGGTACTCCGGCAGGGTACCGCCGCCCAGCATCCAGTCGCACGGGCCGTCGGAGGTGAACAGCGTACAGTCAACGCCGCATTCGCGGTAGATATCGACGACGGCGTTCAGATAGTCCTTATCGTCGCCATAGGAGCCGTACTCGTTTTCGATCTGCACCATGATGACGTTGCCGCCCTTTGTCGCAAGGCGGTCGCCGATCTGCTCGAACAGCGCGTGGTAGTAACGGCGGACCTTCTCAAGGAAACGTGCGTCGTTGCAGCGGATGGCGATGTTCTCGTAGCTGAGGAGCCATGCGGGCAGTCCGCCGAATTCCCACTCGCTGCAGATGTACGGACCCGGCCGGAGAATGACGTTCAGTCCGAGGGACGCAGCCTCGTCGATGTACGCGGCGATATCCAGCATCCCACGGAAGTCAAACTCGCCCTCTTTCGGCTCATGAAGGTTCCAGCAGGTATACGTTTCCACCGTGTTGAAGCCGCACTGCCTGAGCTTATCGAGGCGGTCGTGCCAGTATTCACGCGGAATGCGGAAATAGTGCATCGCGCCGGAGACGATGGTGTACTCCTTCCCGTCCATCAGAAACGCGTGGTCGTTATACGTTAAAATTCCCATACCAATATCCTTTCGGTAGTAAATTTGGTTGATCTTTAGTTTACCATATATTATGGGAGAAATCAAGGTTTTTTGAGAGGATTACAGTCCCGGGGCAGAACCCCGGGAGAACGCCTTCTCACAAACACTCCATCAGCCCCGCCGATAACCCCTCCCGATCCAAACCGGTAAGATGCCGGAGATAGGAAAGAGAACCGTGCGGGAGAAGGGGATCCTCCACCGCGAGAAGGTGAACCGGCAGATCGAGCAGAGAGGCAATGGATTCCCCCAAACCGCCGGCTTTCACTCCCTCCTCGATCACAGCAGCCGAGGAGCAGGACGCGGCGATTCTGCGGAGATCGTCGGTCGGAAGAGGAAGAATGCGGTCGAGAACGAGCAGATCAGCGGAAAGACCGGAATCCGCCAGAACGGCCGCCGCATCATGGGCAACACGGCCGTACGTGCAGACGAGAAGCCGTGAGGAGGAAGCCGGTCCGAAGGAGGCGCGATTGGAACCGGCGCCGCACTCCACAAAGGAAACGTTTTCCCACGCCGCGGCAGCGTCCTTCGGATAGCGGACCACGCAAAGCCCCGTCCCATTGACCGCGCGGATCAGGTCGGCGCGCAGTTCATCCGCCGTGGCCGGCGAATAAACCGTGATGTCCGGAATGGACTTGAACAGCGCAACGTCGTACAGTCCCTGATGGGTCACACCGTCGCCCGGCACCAGCCCGCAGTGGCTGAGCGCGAGAACCACGTGCGCTTCCTGCAGCCGTACATCGTGCCAAAGCTGATCGAATACGCGCTGCGCAAACGTTGAGTACAGAACCAACACCGGTGTCTGTCCGGAAAGCGCAAGACCGCCCGCGAGCGCGACGGCGTGCTCCTCGGCAATGCCGACGTCAAAGAAACGTTCCGGAAAGCGCGCAGCAAATGCGCTCAGCCCGCAGCCCTCGGTCATGGCGGCAGTAATCGCGCACACCCTTTGGTTCTCCGCCGCGATGCCGCACAGCGCTTCGGACAGCACGGAGGTGTAAGTCATTCTGCCGGATGCGGTTTTCGGGGCCTGTCCGGCGGCGAGGTCGAACGGGGACGCGCTGTGGTAGCGTTCGGGATGCTCCTCGGCGGGCGGATAACCCAGCCCCTTTTTGGTCTTCATGTGGACGATGACCGGACCAGGCTTGGATTTTGCCTCCTCGAGGACATTCACCATGCGGCGGAAATCGTTGCCGTCCACGGGGCCGATGTACTCAAGGCCGAGATTTTCAAACAGCGTTTCCGAATTGGTGGCGCGTTTGAGAAAGTCACGAACGGTGCGCGCAGCACGCACAAGGTAGCTGCCGACGAGGGGAATGGCGGAAAAGATACGCTTGAGGACGAGCTTGAAGGTGAAGTAGCTCTCGCTCGTGCGAATGTACGAGAGGTACCCGGACAGTCCGCCGACGTTTTTGGAGATGGACATCTCGTTATCGTTCAAAAGGATGATGAGGTTCAGCTGCCGGCCGGCGAGGGAATTGAGGGCTTCATAAATCATACCGTTGGTGAACGACCCGTCCCCGACGACGGCAATCGCCCACGGGGTATCGGAGCCGCCGCCGTACTTCAGCCGGTTTCCCTCGGCGATGCCCATCGCCACAGACACCGACGACCCGCTGTGGCCGCAGGTCATGGTATCGTATGGGCTTTCGCTTCGGTTGGTGAAGCCGGACAGGCCGTTCTCGCGCCGGATCGTGGAAAAGTCCGCGTAGCGGCCAGTGAGAAGCTTATGTGCGTACCCCTGATGGCCGACGTCAAACACAAGTACGTCCGATCGCGCCGAAAGGTTACAGTCGAAAACCTTATGCAGTGCCAGTGTAGCTTCGACCATGCCCAGATTCGACGCAAGGTGCCCGCCGTTCTCCGACACCGCCTTCAGAATCTCCTCCCGAATCTCTCCGGCCAGACGTTCTGTATCACGGTCCGTCAGCTTTTTGACGTCTTCCGGTTTCCGGATGGCCGGCAGTATTTTTTCTGTATTCATGGTGTGCCGCTCCGGGCTGTGGGGAAGGTCTCCGGAACGCTGCCCCGGAGAAAGCCCCATCAGCCTACTCCCCCTTCGCCAAACTCGTAAACTTCGTAAACCGCCCAATCCAGCCAAGCTTCACCTTTTCCAGAGACCCGTGCCGGTTTTTGGCAACGATGACTTCGGCGACACTCTGCTCCGCGGTGTCTTCTTTGTAGTATTCGTCACGGTAGAGGAAAAGGATGATGTCCGCATCCTGCTCAATGGCACCGGAATCGCGGAGGTCCGAGAGCATCGGCCGCTTGTCGGGACGGTTTTCCGGGCCACGGTTCAGCTGAGCACAGGTGATGACCGGGACGTTCAGCTCCTTGGCCAAGAGCTTCAGGCCGCGGGAAATATCCGCGACTTCCTGAACGCGGTTATCGCTCCGCCGGTCCCCCTGCATGAGCTGGAGGTAATCGATAATCACAAGACCAAGGTTCTTCATGCGCCGCAGCTTCGACTTCATCGCCGTCACCGTCACCCCAGGTGTGTCGTCAATGTAAATGTCCGCCTCCGACAGCTTGTTCGACGCGTACGCAATCGCCTTCCAGTCCTCTCCCTCCAGCTTGCCCGAACGCATCTTGTAGCTGTCAATCTGTGCCTCGCTCGAGAGCATCCGGTTCGCAAGCTGCTCCGCTGACATTTCCAGCGAAAAAACACATACCGCTTTTTTGGTCTTCAGCGCGGCCGAAACGGCGATGTTCATCGCAAAACTCGTCTTGCCCATGCCGGGACGCGCGCCAATCAGTACCAGGTCGCTGTTGCCCATCCCGACAATCACGTTGTCAAGATCGTCGTAGCCGGTCGGGGTGCCGCGCAGCTCGTCCGGGTTCTCCGACAGCTTCGTCAGACGCTCGTACACCTGAAGCAAAGCGTCGCGGATGTGGACGAAATTCTTGTTTTCCCGCCCCTCCGCGATGCGGAAAATTTTCGTTTCGGCGTATTCCACAAGGTTCTCCGCCTCGTCATCCCCCGCGTACGCCGCCTCGGAAATGTCCTCGCTGGCGTCAATGAGCTGCCGCAGAATCGCCTTGTCGCGCACGATTTTCGCATAGTCCTTCGCGTTCACGGCGGCCGGAACCGCCTCTGCGATGAGCTTTAAATATTCGGTTCCGCCCGCTTCGTCGTAAGTACCGCTCTGCACCAGCTCCTCGATGAGCGTCACCACGTCAATGTTCTTGCTTTTCAGGTACATCGACTGCATGGCCGAGAAGATTTCCCGATGCTCCGGCATATAGAAGTCGTCGGCCGACAGAAGGGGGGCAATGTCGTCAAGGCAGGCCGGGTTGATGAGAATCGAGCCAAGAAGGGACTGCTCGGCTTCGAGGGAAAACGGCATCCGCCGTTCCGAGAGAAGGTCGCTGTTCATGGAACACCTCTGGGAGCCAAACGTTTCGTTTGGGGATTAGGAAGAAAAACGCCTGCGGCGTTTTTCTTCGGATTTTCTTATGGAACATTTTTTGGGGATTCGTTCGGGTTTGCTTTGCAGATTCCGGGCACCTGTTTTCCCAAAGCACCCGCTCCGCTTCTCTTCCTTAACCTGCCGTAACCACTACGTTGATCTTTCCGGAGATTTCGGGGTAAAGCTTGACGTCAACCGAGTATGTACCGTAAGCCTTGATGGGGTCGTTCAGGACGATTTTGCGGCGGTCGATGTCGATGCCGTGCTGGGACGACAGAGCTTCGCCGATGTCCTTGGTGGTGACGGAGCCGTAGAACTTGCCGTCGCCTGCGCTGCCCGGCTGAACCTTAATTTTTACGACAATGCTCTGGAGCTTTTCTGCGGTTTCGCGTGCGGCCTTCTTTTCCTGCTCAATTTTGTATTCGCGCGCCGCTTCCTTGTTCTTGATATCGTTTAAGATCCTCGCGTCTGCTTCCACGGCCAGCTTGCGCGGCAGAAGAAAATTGCGCGCGTAACCGTCGGACACGTTGATGAGCTGATCCTTCTTTCCCTGTCCTTTCACGTCCTGTAACAATACGACTTTCATGTTTCTTTTCCTCCAAGAATTTGTATTTGATGGTTTTCTTTCATTTAAGATGTTTGTCAATGGCCGCTTTGAGTGCGGTGAGAATTTCGGCGGTCGTCTTTTCCTTGATCTGCACGCCCGCGGCGTCGTAATGTCCGCCGCCGCCCAATTCCTCCAAAATCAGCTGGACGTTGATTTTTCCGGTCGAACGGGCAGATATGTGCAGCGTATCGCCGAGCCGGACGGCCGCGAACGACGCCTCAATGCCGTTCACGCGGAGCAGGTTATCCGCCGCCTTTGCCGCAATGATGTGATCCAGCGGCAGGCCGTCGTTTTCCTCCGCCACCGTAATGGCAACCTTATTCCGGTAAATTTCCACGTTCGAGCGGAACCGCGCCTCACGCACATAGTCGCTGTAGCTTTCCCGGAACAGATTCTGTACCTCGTCCGGATTCGCGCCCCGGTCCCGCAGGTACATCGCCGCCGAAAACGTCCGTGTACCGGTGTTTTTCGCAAACTGCTTGGTATCCAGCGCGATGCCGGCCAGCATGACGGTGGCTTCCGCGGCGGTCAGGTCGTCCTTCGGAAGCACCTGCTCCAGCATTTCCGCGACGATTTCACACGTTGCCGACACGGACGGTTCGATGTATTCCACGTCCGGCTCCCGTGCAAACTCCGCTGTTTTCCGGTGGTGGTCGATGATGGCGAGCATTTCCGTCCGGTAGGCAAGCTCCGGTGCCTCCGAACGGGCGAGGTCGTTCACGTCCGCGACAATGACGAGCGTCCCCGTTTCCAACAGGTCCAGCGCCGTCGCCGAGTCGATAAAAATACCCAAAAATTCGCCGGAGGCGTCCAGCAGGTTCCGGCAGCCGATGAGGCTGCGGTCCGCCATGTTGATGACGATGTTCACCCGGGCGCCGCAGAACATGGCAATCCGCGCCAGTCCCACGCACGCGCCGAACGCGTCAAAATCAGCCCACGCGTGTCCCATGATGAGGACGTTGGACGCCTTTTTCATCGCGGACATCAGCTCGTTGGAGACCACGCGGGCACGGACGTTGGTCCGCTTCTGGACGGTCTTGGTGATGCCGCCGTAGAAGTCGATGCTGCCGTCTCCTTTGACGGCCGCCTGGTCGCCGCCGCGCTGCAGCGCCATATCGAGGGCAGCGTGCGCGGTTCTTTCCTTATCCTCGTAGGAGCCGTGGATGTTGGACACGCCCATGGAAATGGTCAGCGGCAGGTTGGTTTCGCCGACGCGAACGGCGCGGACCCGGTCGAGGATATCAAACTTCTGCATAATCAACTCGTCGAGGACGCGCGTCTCCGTGATGAAAATGTACTTGTCGCGCTCGTATTCTTTGAGGATGCCGCCGTACTCGTCCGCCCAGTCGCGCAGAATCTCGTCGATTTTGGAGGCTGCGGGGCGGTACTGTTCACTGTCGTACTGCATCATTTCGCCGAGGTTATCGACGATGATGTACGCCACGACCAGCTCGTCCCCGGCCATTTTTTCGGTGAGGGCGTCCAGCTCGGTGGTTTCGGTGGTGATAACGAGGGCGTAATCGTCGTCATCCGTTTTGATATGGTTGAATTTTGCGCGGAAGGAGCGGCCCTCGCAGGTGAGGCGTGCCCCCTGTTCACTGCGGCTGTTGCGGATTTCCGCGAGGCTGACGCCGAACAGGTCGGAAACGGACTCGCCGTAGAGCTTGTTTTTGCTGGAATGCAGCTCCTCGGTGGTGTTGTTATACCAGATGATTCGCTCCGAGGAGTCGCAGAGGAAGACGGGGGTTCCCATTTTGACGACGGCGTCAAACATGATGCGTCCCATGACGGGCGCGAGCGCCTCGTCGAGGGGGCCGGTCTTCCGGCGTTTTTCAAAAAAGTAATAGGCGAAGACGGACGCGGCGGCATGAACGAGAAGGCAGAGCAGGCCGAGTCCGATGACCTTCGGAAGCGTTGCCTCGCGGAGGGCCAGCACGCCGAACGCGAACAGAAGGATACAGAACATACCGCTGAGAGCAAACACGAGGGCGGTTTCCTTCCGCATCCCACGCAGGTCATTCTTCTGTTTTGTATTTTTAGACATAGCGTATCCTCATCAGGGCAGCCATAAGGAAGCAGGCCCCAGCATCAAGATGGATGAATAAGAGCAGTTCAGCGCGGGAAATCCTCGCGGTTTTCGTTTTCACGCTGACGGCGGCGTTTTTTTACAAAGTCGGAGGTCACAAAGTACACTCCGGCGACGGAGAAAAGCATAGCCGCATTGAGAACGCCCAGCGCGAGAAAGGCGAACAGGAGAAGGAACCCTGTTGTCGCGCGTTTCTGGGGCGCATAATACATCCGCACACGGATTTTGCGCAGAACCACGGATGCGCCCACCGCCGCGCAGGGCAGCAGCATAGCAACCACGACGCTGTCGAGCATTGCGTAGAGGAAAGGATGTTCCTCGGGGTGGGTCATCATGGTGAGCAGGAAGGCCGCGGCATAAAGAAGGGCATACGGGAGGGGGAGAGTAATCCGATGGGTGATGCGGATAAAGAGGTCGGTACAGCCGAACAGGCGGAACATGCTTTTGGCAAGCAGTTCCGTGAACCACGCGAGCGCGATGGCCAGAGCAGCGGTATAGGCAGGCGTCATGACAAGAAAGCTGCGCGCGGTCTGGCGGACGTACCATTCGGAGGCGGGCAGGTCATACAGGCGGCCGAGCTTTTCCGACAGGACGTCCATGCAAAGAGCGGCAAATTCCGCCGGAGAGGCCGCGTGCCATCCCGCGAAGGCCACGGCTGTCAGCAGAAGGCAGATGGCAGCCGCGCAGGCCAATGCGCCGATGCGCCGGAATCTGGACTCGCGGGAAATGAGAGATTCCGCGAAAACACACGAGGTAAAGAGAAGGGAGAGCGTGATGCATACTGCGGCAAACAGCGAGGAGCCCGTGAAAAGCATTAGGACAAACGCCAGCGGTGTCACAAGAAACGCGGCCGGGTTCCGCCAGAGGAGCATAAGGAGGGCATAAAGGCATGCGCTCAATGCGAGAAACGGCAGCGATGCAGCCGCACCCACCGCTTCGGCCGAGGCCAGTCGTCCCGCGACGCCCGAGAAGAAAACGTTCAGCACCATCATAAGCACCGCAAGCGGCAAGGTCATCACAGGAAGGTCGTCCCGTTTCCGCATCACCGAAAACACGTTCATCTCTTCACCTCCAATGCCGGCAGGATATCCCTATTTTATCTCATTTTCTATTATAGCATATTTCGGTCAATTTATCTATAGGTTTCTAAAAATTTCGTGGTTTCGTATGTGCCGGGGCAGAACCCGAAGGCTCCCGCTCTCCAAGGACTCCCACACAAAATTCCGCAAAAAACCACCGTACATCTCTTGACTGTTTATGCACATTTATAGTATAATATAGGATATAGCAATTTATTATCGTGTGAATAAGGCTGGAAAGGAGCGCGAGGGAAACTTTTTTTCTCGCATATATAATTCATGAAAAAATTACTTCTTGGGAACGAAAGCGTCGCGCGTGGGCTTTACGAAGCCGGCGTGCGGTTTGTTTCGAGCTATCCCGGAACGCCGAGTACCGAAATTACCGAGTACGCAGCGGAATATGACGAAATCTACGCTGAGTGGGCGCCGAACGAAAAAGTCGCACTGGAAGCGGCGCTCGGCGCAGCCATCGGCGGCGGACGCTCGTTCTGCGGCATGAAGCACGTCGGCCTTAACGTTGCCGCGGACCCGCTGTTCGTCACTGCACAAACCGGCGTCTCCGGCGGTATGGTGATCGGCGTTGCGGATGACCCCGGGATGCATTCGTCCCAGAACGAACAGGACAGCCGCCATTACGCCATCGCCGCCAAGCTGCCGATGGTGGAACCCGCCTCCTCCGCGGAATGCAAGGACTATACCAAGCTCGCGTTCGACCTGTCCGAACGGTTCGATACGCCCGTCATCCTCCGGCTGACCACCCGCGTGAGCCATAGCCGCTCCCCGGTTGAGCTTTGCGAACGTACCGAACACCCCGTCCGGGACTACGAAAAAAATCCCGCGAAGCATGTCATGATGCCCGCCAACGCCAAAAAGCGCCACGTCGCCGTGGAGGAACATCTTGCCGCCCTTGCGGAATATGCCGAAACCTGCCCGCTGAACACCATTGAGGAAAACGGCGCTGCAACCGGCATCATCACCGCCGGCAACTGCTGGAACTATGCCAAGGAAACCTTCGGCAAAAACGCCTCCTACCTGAAGCTGGGTCTGCTGAACCCGCTCCCGAAGCAGCTCATCCTCGACTTTGCCGCAAAGCACAGCCCCATCCTTGTCATCGAGGAGCTCGACCCCATCATCGAAAATCACTGCAAAGCCCTCGGCCTGACCGTCACCGGCAAGGACGTTCTCCCCATCTGCGGGGAATTTTCGGAGGAGCTGCTGAAGGAAAAGCTGCTCGGCATCGAACCGGATTTCTGCGAAATCGGCTCCCCCATCCCGCCGCGTCCGCCGGTCCTTTGTCCCGGATGTCCGCACCGCGGGGTCTTCTACACCCTCTCCAAGCTGAAGCTGCGCGTCTCGGGCGACATCGGCTGCTATACCCTCGGCGCGGTCGCTCCGCTGAACGCCATTGACAGCGTCTACTGCATGGGCGCGTCCATTTCCTCTCTCCACGGTACCGTGAAAGTCCGCGGCGAGGAAGACCGGTACGTCGCGGTCATTGGCGACTCTACCTTTATGCACAGCGGCCTGACCGGCCTCGTGAATGTGGTCTACAACGGCGGCAACACGACAACCCTCATCCTTGACAACAGCATCACGGGTATGACCGGTCATCAGGACAACCCCCTGACCGGCAAAACCCTGAAGGGGGATCCGGCGCCGAACCTCTGCCTTGAGGATATCTGCGCATCCCTCGGCGTCTCGCGCGACCACATCCGCGCCGTCGACCCCAACGACCTGCCCGCCCTCGAAGCCATCCTCAAGGAGGAAACCGCCGCGAAGTGCGCCTCTGTCATCATCTGCCGCCGCCCCTGCGCCCTTCTGAAATCCGTCAAACGCAAACCCGCCCTCGTCGTCGACGAATCCAAGTGCGTCGGCTGCAAAGCCTGCATGAAGCTCGGCTGCCCCTGCATCTCCGTCACCGACAAAAAAGCAAAAATCGACGCCTCCATGTGCGTCGGCTGCGACCTGTGCCGTCAGATGTGCAGATTCGGTGCGCTTTGATCCCGGGCAAACATAAAAAATAAGAAAGGCTGAAATACTATGAACATCATGATCGTTGGCGTTGGCGGACAAGGATCGCTGCTGGCGTCGAAAATACTCGGAAAAGCAGCCATGGACAGTGGCTGCGACGTCAAGGTATCGGAAGTACACGGGATGTCGCAGAGAGGCGGCTCCGTTGTGACGTATGTGCGGTTCGGGGATGAAGTGTATTCGCCGGTGATCGGCAAAGGCGACGCGGACGTCATCCTGAGCTTTGAGCTGCTGGAAGCGGCGCGGTGGCTGCCGAACCTGAAGAACGGCGGAACCATTGTCACGTCCACGCAGGAAATCAACCCGATGCCGGTCATCACCGGAGCGGCCGAATATCCGCGCGATATCGTGGACGACATCAAGGCGCTCGGCGTGGACATCCGCGCGTTTGACGCGCCCGCCATTGCCCGTGAAGTCGGAAACGAACGCGCGTCCAACGTCGCGCTCATCGGACTTGCCGCGAGCGTCCTCGGCTTCGACCACGAAATTCTTCGGAATGCCGTTGCCGCGTGCGTTCCTCAAAAGGCGCTTGAAGTCAACATGGCCGCCTTTGACCGGGGATACGAACTCAGCAAATAATGTACCGCGCGGGGAAAACCTTTGCAGAAAGGACGCTTCCCCGCGCTCTTTCTCAATGAACGCCGAAAAAGGGAAAAAACGAT
>JBJFGC010000267.1:0-2892 GCA_051892315.1 Eubacteriales bacterium | reverse complement strand
TCTTAGGGACCTTTCCTCAAAAGGTCCCTAAGCGGGGCCTGGGGCAGAGCCCCAGCACACCCCACCCAAAAAAGAAAGGAGCCCCCAATGAAGAATCGGTTCGCACGCACAGCAGTAATGATGGGAATCATCATTCTTGCGTCGAAGCTGATGGGACTGGTGCGGGACATCATGATCGCCGGCGCATACGGAACAACCGTGTACGCAATTGCATACGAAACGGCGTCGAAACTGCCCATCAATATTTTTGATTTTGTGCTGGGCGGAGTCGTCACATCCGCATTTGTCCCGATTTATAGCAGCATCGCACTGAAGGAGGGAAAGGAGCGCGCACTCGCATTCGCACAGTCGTATAGTAACCTTGTCCTCGCACTCACCGGTACCCTGAGTATCATCGGCGTCACATTCGCACCCGCCTTGGTGTCTCTGATTGCACCGGAGCTGTCCGCCGAGTGCGCGTCGCTCGCCGCCATGCTCACGCGGATCATGTTTCCCATGGTCATCTTCGTCGGCATCGCTTTCACCTTCGTCGGATTTCTGCAGTCCGAGGGGGAGTATAACATCCCTGCCCTCATCAGCCTTGTTTCCAATCTCATCATGGTCGGCTACCTCGCTTTCGCACGCAGCTTCATCGACGACCCCCGCATCTCCGTGACCGGCCTGTCCGCCGCCATGCTCATCGGCTGGGCCGCGCAGGCGGCCGTGCAGATTCCCTCGGTCCGCAGACGCGGGTTCCGCTGGAACCTGCGCGCTCCCATCTTCACTCCCGCCACCAAACGCGCGCTCCGCAACGGCCTGCCCATCCTCGCCGCCACATGGACAACCCCCGTCTGCTCCCTCATCAATACCCGCGTCGCCTCCGGCATCGAAGGGGGACGTGCCATCGGCGCGCTCGGCTACGCAAACCGGCTCTATATCATCATCGTCGGCCTCTTCTCGTTCGTGGCCACCAACCTCCTGTTCCCCTACTTCGCGCGCGCGGACGCCGCCGGGGATACCGGCGAAAAGGACCGCATGACCCGCCGCTCCGTCAAGGTTCTGACCTTCCTCATCGCACCCATTTCGGTGGGCGTGGCCGTCCTTGCCGAGCCGTTTGTCTCCCTCATTTACGAGGGCGGCTCGTTTACCTCGTCCGATACGGTCATCACAGCGGACGCGCTGCGGTTTTACGCGGTCGGGATGGTCTTCGCAGCGGTCTGTGAGGTGCTGACCAAGGCCTTTTTCGCAGCGGAAAAAAACAAATACCCCATGATCGCCGCGCTTGTCTCCATGACGTTCAACGTGGGCGTCATCCTCACCCTCGGTGACCGCCTGTCCGTCGGCGGTGTCGCGCTGGTCACGGGCCTTTCCTCCGGCGTGAATATGGCCGTGAACCTGTTCTTCGCGTACCGCACCGGCATGATTTCGCGTTCCCGCGCGGACCTGTGGGACATCGCAAAAACCATCCTCTCCGCGCTCGTCATGGGTGCCGCCGTGGACTTCGTTCATTCCCGCGCCGCCGCCCTGCCGCAGCTTCTGGCCTTCGCCCTGTCCGTCCTCGTCGGCGTGGCCGTCTACGCCGTCTGCGTAACCCTCCTGCGCACCGAGGAAATGCGCGGAATTCTGAAAAAGTTGAAATAGGGAAATCGGAGATGTGAGGAGAAACCCTCCGCACAAAAAGGAGAAACCATGATTCGTGTACTGAATATTTTGAGTGACAGCAACATCGGGGGGGCGGGACGCCTTCTCGTGAATTATCTGCGCAACTTTGACCGGACGGCGTATGAGAGCGCCGTTGTACTGCCGGAGGGGTCCGCGCTGAAGCCGTGCATTGAAGAAGTGGGATACCCGGTTTTTGAGATAAAAAACGGGCGGGACCGGAGCTTTGACGTGCGGGCGGTGCGGGAGGTCAGCCGGATCATCCGGGAATGGAAGCCGGATGTGGTTCACACGCACTCGTCCTTCTACGGGAAGCTGGCGGCGTACCTCTGCGGGGTGAAGTCACGATTTTACACGCGCCACAGCGCGTTCCCGCCGTCCCGTTTTCTGACAACGTTTCCGGGAAAGCAGCTGAACGGTCTGGTCAACAACACGCTTGCGACAGACATTGTCGCAGTGGCGCAGGCGGCGGCGGACAATCTGACGGACACGGGGGTAAACCCGGCCAAAATCACGGTCATCATCAACGGCGTGGACGAAATGCGCCGGACGACGGCCGCAGAGCAGGCGGAGCTGAAGCGTTCGCTGAACCTTGCGGACGGGACGTTTGTGTGCGGGATTTCGGCGCGTCTGGAGCCGTACAAGGGGCATTCGTACCTGCTGGAGGCCATGAAAATCGTGGTGGAAGCGCATCCGGACACGGTTCTGCTCATCATTGGCGGCGGTTCGTGCGACGGAATTCTGAAGGAACAGGCGAAGGCACTGGGCATTTGGGAAAAAGTACGTTTCACAGGTTTTGTGGACGATGTTGCGCCTTACTACAACATCATGGATCTGAATCTGAACGCCTCCTGGGGAACCGAAACGTCCTGTCTCGCGCTCTCCGAAGGCATGAGTCTCTGTGTCCCCGCCGTTGCGACAACCTACGGCGGCAATCCCTACATGATCACCGAAGGGGTCAACGGTCTCCTCGTTCCCGAAAAGGACAGCGCCGCGATGGCCTCCGCAATCGAGGCCATCCTCTCCGATCCCGCCCTTCACGCCCGTCTCTCCGCCGGTGCCCGCGCCCTCTACGAACAAAAGTTTACCGCGGCTGCGATGACTCGTCAGCTTGAGGTGCTCTACAGGAAGTCGGTGGAGCGGTGGAGGAGGTAGTGTGGGGGGATGTTTATTTGCTGGGCTTTATTTGTGCTGGGGCGCTGCCCCAGACCCCGCCTAAGGGACCTTTTGAGGAAAGGTCCCTTAGGAATCCTC
>JBJFGC010000266.1:0-2894 GCA_051892315.1 Eubacteriales bacterium | reverse complement strand
GGTCTCACGGCTTTCCTGCATCGTGGTTTTTCCGACGGGATTGATGCCTCCGTGATACATGTAGTAGCCGAGAAGATTGACGCCGGAGCCAATTTTGCACAGTACCAGCGCTTCGATGTCCCGTGCGGTGAAGAAGGGACGGCGGTGGTACGTGACCTGGTTGCCGCCGCCGACCTCACACGTCAGGTAAGGGAAACGTCCTTCGTACTTGTCCGCGGAGGGAAGACCTGCTTTGAGAAGGTCGCTGCCGATCTGGCTGTCCTCCCGCTGATAGGAAAAGAGATAGTTGTTGTTGGGAGCAAGCGGGCGGGTGTGCCCTTCCCAGGGAGCTTCCGGATAGCCACCGAACATCGGAAGAAGCGTTTCCGGCAGACGGGCTTGTCCCCATCCGGTTGCCGTCAGAAGCGGCGCGTGCAGGCCGGTTTCCAGTACGATTTTCCGGATTTCCTCCAGGTATTCCGGACGGTAGGTCATTTCGTTCTCCACCTGGATGCCAATCAGCGGAAGTCCCCGTACCTGTTCCGCGACGGCGCAGAGAAATCTTCGGACATAACCGATGTAAGGCTCATCGGACGACCGCAGTGTGTCAGGGCATTCCTCCTGAAGCCAGTCCGGAAAACCGCCGTTCCGGCATTCGCCGTGTGCCCACGGACCGATGCGGAGACAGAAGTCCAGACCGACCTCGTGACAAAGTTCGACAAAGCGACGCAGATTTCGGTTCCCCGAAAAGTCAAAGCAGCCCTTGCTCTCCTCATGGTGAATCCAGAACACATAGGAAGCGACAATGTCTACGCCGCCGTCCTTCATTTTTTGCAGTTCTTCTTTCCAACACTCTGCCGGAACGCGGCTGTAATGAAGCTCTCCCATGACAGGAAGAACGGGGGTACCGTTTTTCAGCAGCATCCGGTTTGTCACGGTTATCGTTTTATCCCCGAACGCGGGAAGGACGGCAGTCTCGGCACGGCGGATACAGGGATTCAATCGCATAGAATCATCCTTTCGTGGTAGCTTGAAATTTCCATTGTTTTTGAAATGCTCTCAGTTATAGGCCTTTAAAAACTGTAGGACGAACTGCATGACTTCCGGAGACCAGCAGCCGCTTCCGTGACCGCCGGCAGCGATTTTGACAAATTCTGCCCGGCCGCCGCATTCGCGCACCTTGTCGCAGAAGCGCAGACCCTGTGCCATCGGAATGATCGGATCCTCCTCTCCCTGAACGAACAGGAAGGCAGGCATTCTCTCACCTGCACGGATGTAGTTGATTGGGCTTGCGTCTGCCAGCATCTTTTCCGGATCCGCGCGGAAATCTTCCTGGAAAATCTCGCGTGCTTCAAACGGGAATTCTCCCTCACCGGGCCGGAGATGTTTTCCTTCGTTCAAACGATCCTGCACGAGGTTTGGCAAATCGTTCGGACCGTAAAAGATCACGCAGGCATTCACGCGGGTTGTCTGCTCCAGATGCTCTCCGATGTTGAAGCGTTCCTCGTCTCCGGTCAGCGCCGCCATTGCAACTGTGTGACCGCCGGAGGAATCCCCGAGAAGGGTGATATGTTCGGTGTCCACGTGATAGGCGTCTGCATTGGCACGCAGGAAACGAATGGCTTCCTTGGTATCCTGCACCGCTGCCGGAAAGCGTACGTTATCCTTAAACGTTCCGCGATACGCAATGCATGCCACAACAAATCCCTGTTTTGCAAGCTCCACCATTTTCGGCACATGAGCAAATCCTTCGGCTCCGCTCCAGCCGGAGCCGGGGACGCTGACTACTACCGGAAAACGGCGTGGGTCCTTCGGCGGTGCGGGACGCTTTTTGTCCTTGTCAATTTTTTCATACAGTGCATGATGCTGTGGTCTGGGAAGATCCGGCGCAATTGGCGACAAAAGCTGCAGTGCCAGGTCTCCGGTTTCCCGATGAGCAAAAATGATGTTTGGCGTGTAGGTTACATCGTAGGCGGTTCGAGCGTTGGAATAAAATACACGGCTGATATCCATGATCTGTCCTCCTTAAGTGGTTCTTTTTTCTTCATTATATCACAAATCAGGCGGAAAATCCATTCACAGACGGGAAAAATAAGCAGAAAAAACCCCTGAAATCCGTTTTCCCATGATGCTATGGCACAGACACGGCAGAGAATCGATCTTCCTGCCGACCCAAACAAAAAATCACACTTCAGGGAGTGTGATTTTTTGTTTTTTACGTGAAACGTTATCTTTTCTTGGAGACAGCGTAGCCTGCCGCGGAAACGAGAGCGGCGACTGCGGCCAGAATGCCCATATCGAAGGTCTGCGGAGCTTCTGTTACCGGCACAGAAGGAGCTGCTGCTGCAACAGGTTCAATCGTTTCTTCTGCTGCGGGAACCTCTGCCTCGATCACTGCGGGTTCTTCTGCGGCAGGTTCTGCTTCCACAGGAGCTTCTTCAACCGGAGCTTCTTCCCTTACGGGAGCTGCTTCGGTGCGGTATTTGGCGGTATCAGCTGCTGCATTCTGTGCGATTTCCTCTGCTGTCAGCGCACGGTCGTAGAAGCGGATGCTGTAAACATCGCCGATCCAGTTGCGGGCCACATCATAATGACCGAGGAACAGCGTATCTGCAACAATGTTTTCCGTGGTCGTCGCGGAACCGATGCATTCGCCATCGACGTACATGCATACGTCACCATCAAGATCAAAGGTGATAGCAACCGTCGAATTGTTGGCGAGATCTGCGCCGCCTTCTACCTTCGGACGTGCGTTGCCGCTGCCCTTGAATTCAAGAAAGTCACCGGCGGTACGAATGAACAGGGAGAAATTGTCGTTGTCGGAGATGATGAAGGAGATGTAGGAGGTTCCAGGATACTCCAGCTCGCCGAGCGCGATTTTAACCGTGAAGCGGTCACTGTCAACGAGTTCAACG
>JBJFGC010000265.1:0-2907 GCA_051892315.1 Eubacteriales bacterium | reverse complement strand
ATCTCGGCATCAATCTGAAGACCATCGACCGCCTTGGTGCAATTCCGACGCTTGACAACATTGGAAGCGATCCCTACTGGGGTTATTCCGGCGTCAATCCGTACGGATTCGTGTACAATGGGACCCGCCGCAACCTCGAGGTTGCGGAGCATTTCGGCAAGGACCACAACATCTGGATTCAGGCTTACGCCACGCCGCGCGGTATGGAGGAGGAAATCGTCCAGGCGACGGAAGCGGCCTATGACGCGGGCGCGCGTACCATCCTTGCGTGGGGGTATTTCGGCAGCATCTCCAACGATTATGCTGCGCAGAATCCTTACCTTGTTCGTGCCAAGCTGAATCAAGCTTTTGCACGCATCTGGGAATTTGAAAGAGATCGCATTTTAGAAGAAAACCGGAAAAACTATTCACGTTAAAAAAGAGTTTCGTGGGAGGCTTCTCTGGCAAGCCTCCCACGAACAAATTTGATAAGGGAGAAACAATGAGCGAAGCGATTCTTACCTGTTCCGATGTGACACTTGGGTACGAGGGACAGGCGGTTTGCAGGAAGATCCATTTTACCCTGAACGAGGGGGACTGCCTTTGTGTCGTCGGAGGGAGCGGGAGCGGAAAGAGCACCTTGCTGCGCGTTCTGATGGGAGAAGAGGCGCCGATGGAGGGGACGGTTTCGTATGAAAACGGGATGAGAAAAAACGATATCGGATGCCTGCCGCAGGTTCGGGAGACACGAAGGGACGCGAGTGTCCGTGATGTTGTCATGACGGGATGCCTGCATCGGGGGCGTTTGCCGTTTTTTACAAAAGATGACCGGCAGATTGTCTCGGAACGGCTCCATCTTGTCGGAATCGCGGACCTTGAAAAGCGGAAATTTTCCGAGCTTTCCGGAGGAATGCAGCAGAAGGTCCTGCTTGCACGGGCACTGTGCGCAGCCAAGAAGCTGCTTCTGTTGGACCATCCGGCACATGGACTGGACCGTCATTCCGCGGACGAGATGTATGACCTGATCGAGACCGTATGCATGGCCGGCATGACGGTGGTGATGGTGTCGGACGACAGTACCCCTGTCCTGCGTCTGGCGACGCATATTCTGCATCTGGCGGCGGAACCCCGGTTTTATGGAACACGCGAGGCTTATCTCCGCACGTACGAGGGAAAGCTGTTTGAAGCGGGTGTGATTTTGTAAAAGCAGGAATCGAAAAAATAGAAAAAGAAGGAGTGGATTCGATGAAAAGGCAGCTGCAGGGAATCGCAGTTCTTTTGCTCAGTGGTCTGCTGATGGAGGGATTTCATTGTGTTGGCTGGGTATATGTAGGCGATCTTTCTTTGTGCTGGCAGCACATCTTTATGCTGACCGGTATTGCCGGATGCGTTATGGTGTTTTTACCGGAGAAAAGAAAATAAGCGAACTGTCCTTAACTTATCCACAAACAATACGATACTGTTGTTGAGCGTTGGAAAGGGGGAGGGTACTTTTTAGAAAAGTACCCTCCCCCTTGAACTATTATTATTCCAGTTCTCACTTCTCGTCTGCTTTGCTGAGCATGAGATTAACGATGATACCAAGAATCAGAGCGGTTGCGATGGAGGTGATGGTGACCTGACCGAAGTTCAGGGTAAGACCACCGATACCACAGATAAGGATGGTTGAAACGACAAACAGGTTACGATTCTGTTCAAGATCCACGTTTTTGATCATTTTCAGACCGGAGACGGAGATGAAGCCGTACAGTGCGATGCAGATACCGCCCATGACACACGGCGGGATGGAGTCGACAATTGCAACAAACGGGGAGAGGAAGGCAATCAGCAGAGCGCCGACAGCCGCCGTAACGATGGTTGCGACGGAGGCGTTGCCGGTGATTGCCACACATGCTACGGATTCACCATAGGTGGTGTTCGGGCAGCCGCCGAAGAACGCGCCGACCATAGAGCCGACACCGTCGCCGAGGAGGGTACGGGAAAGACCCGGGTCTTCCAGAAGGTCTTTCTCAATGATGGAGGAAATGTTCTTGTGGTCAGCGATATGTTCCGCAAACACAACGAACGCGACCGGAACGTAAGCCGCTACGAGCGTTCCGAAATACTGACCGGAAAGCTCGCCGAACGCGCCGAACGCCTTGATGAAGGTGAAGGAGGGGAGAGAAACAAAGGTCGTGAGAGCGACTTTTCCGTCCACGAGAAGGTTGGAGAAATAGGAGAAGTCAATGACCTTAAAGGCGTCGATGCCTGCTGCATATCCGATGATGGTGAACAGAGCGGATACCGCATAGCCTGCGCCGATACCAATGATGAAAGGAATGAGCCGTGCAGTCTTTTTGCCGAAGGTGGAGGCGAGGATGGTCACAAACAGGGTCACCAGTGCGCAGAAAACGCAGACGAGCGGATGAGCTGCCATGACACCGTCCACGTAAACCTCACCAGCCTGAACATCGCCTACCGCGTTGCCTGCGAGGGAAAGCCCAATGATGGCAACGGTCGGGCCAATGACGACGGTGGGCATCAGCCGGTTCAGCCAGTTTACACCGACGAACTTGACAACGAGTGCGATGGCAACGTAGACCAGACCGGCCAGAATAGCGCCGAGAATCAGGCCAAGGTAGCCGAGGGCCACAGACACACCGCCTGCGAAGGCCGCAAACATGGAGTTGATGAAAGCGAAGGAGGAACCGAGAAAGACCGGACTTTTGCCTTTGGTGAAAAGAACGTACACAAGCGTACCGCAGCCTGCACCGAACAGAGCCGCCGCAGGACTCATGCCGTTGCCAACAATGACCGGAACGACGAGGGTGGCCGCCATGATGGCAAGAAGCTGCTGAATCGCGAGGACGATCAGCTGACCGAACTTCGGCCGGTCACTGGGCTGATAAACGAGTTTCATAAGACCTCCAAGAAAGATAGATGGATTGG
>JBJFGC010000264.1:0-2923 GCA_051892315.1 Eubacteriales bacterium | reverse complement strand
CTGAATCCTTCGGATTTCCGGGCGCATCGCCAACAAGGAACCGGTTTTTGTTCTGGGGAATGGGATTTCCCGCTGCCAAAGATGCTCCGCCCCGGCGTATAAGCCGCCGGATACAATTGAAATGCGAACGGCCTGTGGTCCGCTCGCGCTCTCCGGGAATTATCGACCGTCTGGCGCCCTCCCTGCGCAGGATTACTGCGGGGGAGGGCGGATTTTTTACGATGAATTATATATATATTATTCTTTTAAATAAAGAAAAATATGATATAATTAAATATGGAAAGATGAGCATGAGGAGGGAACGTATCGAAGAAAAACAAAAAGAGTTCACTTGAAAATCAGACGCTTTCTGTACAATAAGGGGGGAGTAATCCATACAGGAGGCGATTCTTATGAACGAAAAAGGGCAACGGGTACCGCAAAGCTATGGCTATGTGCGAGTATCGACGAGGGAACAAAATGAGGCAAGGCAATTGATTGCCATGCGGGAATTCGGTGTACCGAACCGACATGTTTATATAGATAAACAGTCGGGAAAGGACTTCAACCGGCCGAAGTATTTGCAGCTGATGAGGAAACTGCGGCCGGACGACACGCTGGTAATCAAGAGCATTGACCGATTGGGGCGGAACTACGAGGAAATACTGGAGCAATGGCGGGTCATTACCAAGGAGAAACAGGCCGCCATCGTCGTACTGGATATGCCGCTACTGGATACGCGGCGCGGCCGTGATCTGACAGGAACGCTCATCGCGGACATTGTGCTGCAGCTGCTGTCCTATGTGGCGCAGACCGAACGCGAGTTCATCCGGCAACGGCAGGCAGAGGGGATTGCGGCAGCCAAGGCGCGCGGCGTGCGCTTTGGGGCACGGCCGAGGCAACGGCCGGAGGAATATGAGCGCTGTCTTTCGGCGTGGCGCGAGGGAAAAATGTCTGCCCGTGAGGCGGGAAGAAGACTCAAGACTTCTCATGTGACGTTTTTAAAATGGGCCCGTCAGGATATGGAAACGGCGGGAGACACATGAAAGTGTGCAAGAAGTGCGTTGGGTTTAGAAAAAAGCATGCAAGGAGAGGAAATATGGACAAAACATAATAAGAATTTACAAGAAGTTTTATTCGACTAAAATGGTCATATATGTAGACAATTACTACCAAATGAGATATAATCAAAAATAATCAGTTCTGTGAAAATCAGGCGCTTTCGTCACAATAATTCGGCTTCTGGGAACGCGGAACCAACATCAAAAGCAGAAATAGGGTCAGTTTTTTGGCGCATTGGCAGATACAATGGCTGGCAAATAACCTCTACATTTGTTTTCAAAGACGTAAAGAGCACCTTCCGCCGGAACGAAAACCGGCAAGCCGGCACTGTGTCTGCCATGCCTTGACCCTAGCCTTTTTCGGCGTTGTCCACGCAGCGATGCGCGAGGATTTGCCCTGAAAGAGAAGAGAGTGGGAGAAAGGAAGCGGCACTGTGTTTTCTGTAATGGTCTATTACAATCACCGTTCGACATTTGTATATCTTCCTGACACCCGTTCTTCCGAGAAGAGGGTCTTTTTGTCGTTGGAAGAAACCGGATGGAAGAGAGACGTTCAGATTCTCTTTTTTGCGGTGGACGGATTGTGGAGGGTGGCCTGTCCGGAGGGGATGAGCTGGAAAACAGAAGCTCAGATGCCGCTTAATCGCGCGATTTCGGACGGCCTTTCCATCAGCGCTTCCGGAAGCGGCGCGCTTCTGGGCCTGTACTGCCGCCGGATTCGAAAAGAAGACACGGCAATGAAGAAGTACTTCACCGGCGAGTCGATAACGATTGGCCGGGAGGACTCGGAGATCGTATTGGATGACCATTCCGGCTTTGTCAGCGAAAGACATTGCATGATCCTGCGCAGAGAGAACGGCTATTTTCTGAAGGACTTCAGCAAGAACGGAACGTATGTCAACGGGCGGCAAATTCTGAACGAGGAGATCGAGCTTCAAACCGGCGACGTGCTTTCGCTTGCATGCGGCTTTAAACTGGCCTTCTATGGGGAATACTGCGCGGCAAATTCAGGCCCGTTCCTTCGCAGAATCGGTCTGCGCCCATTGGATGGTCCGCCCAG
Organism: Eubacteriales bacterium; assembly: GCA_051892315.1. Lineage (GTDB taxonomy): Bacteria > Bacillota > Clostridia > Oscillospirales > CAG-272 > UMGS1696. The sequence goes on along the minus strand of JBJFGC010000264.1, from coordinate 823 downwards.
CATTTCGCAGGGGAGCGGGCAGCAGCCCCCTTATACGGTTTTATCCCGCCCACCCCTCTTTTTCCATGCGATTTCGCCGGAAAAGTATCAACTGGAGCCCGTGCCGGTTCTGGGAGAGGAAAACAAGCCGCCACTGCTTTTGACCCTTGGCCCCTCCCTGACCATGAGCGTTCCCATGCTGATGGGCAGCTTTCTTGCCGGAACAGGCGGGTATGCGCGCTCGGGAGTTATCATGATGGTTACCTCCTCGGCGCTGGCGGTCACATGGGGAACGATCAACCATTTTTATGCGAAATATCAAAGAAAGAAAAACTATCAGGCACAGATAAACGACTACCTTGCGCGACTCAACAACCTTGAACAGGACGTTGAAGAAACCATGCAGGCGTTCGCCACGGAAATGCAGAAAGCACACCCGTCTGCAGAGGAGTGCAGTGTTTTTTTGCAGGAAAACTCCGAACACATCTGGCAAAATACGCCGCGTTCCGAGCACTTTCTCAGCGTGCGCCTTGGACTGGGCATGATCAAGATGCCCTGCGAGGTGGTTGTTCCCAACCTGAAAATGGGTGAGCGTCCGGAGGGAGTCTCCAGCGCGCCCTATCAGGCAGCTGAACGCCTGAACAAGCTGTACCGTGCGCCCGTCTGCGTTTCCCTGTCACAGGCCAACCCGATCGGCATTGTTTGTCCCTCCGACAAAGCGGGATTCGTGCAGAGCCTGATTCTGCAAATCGCTGCGCTCAACAGCTATATGGATTGCCGGATCGCCGTTTTCGGAAGAGAGGAATCGGCAGAACGTTGGCGCTGGATGCGGCATATTCCGCAC
>JBJFGC010000263.1:0-2940 GCA_051892315.1 Eubacteriales bacterium | reverse complement strand
CGGGGAGAAACTTTTTGAAAAAAGTTTCTCCCCGAACCCCACTTCAAAGACTTTTCAACAAATCACAAGAACAGGATACCGTGCAAATCCGACAAAGAAACTGCACAAACTCTGTTCTTTGATCCGCTTCAAAGTTTTTCAAAAGGGGGGAGGGGAAACTTTTTGAAAAAAGGTTCTCCCCGCGAATCCATCGAACTCACGTTAAGTAAAAAATCGGAAGCCAATCGACCGGGCTTCCGCGTTTTTCCCTCCGCGGAAGGAATTTCATTATACTACAGATTTATGAACAGCACAAGAGATATCCGTTTAATATTTCCTTAAGGTTTGCTGAGAGCTTTCAAAAAGCATTATACACTACACCGTAATTTTGTCAAGTATAAAATTAACCCATTCGATTGACTTTCGCTAAAGGAGTGTGCTATAATAAAGGCAAAACCCAACGAAGAAACGATGGATCATAGAAACGGAAAACGGCAGAATTCTCCATGAATTTCGCCCGCTTTTCTCATAAGGAAGAATCGATGTTTACCTATATCCTTGAAATGCTCGCGACGGATACGGCCCCGCCGGATGAACGTTCCGTTGACCGTACCGTGGATGTGAACGCCCTCGTGGAACGCGCGAAATCGGGCGACACAGACGCGTTTTCGGAGATCGTTTCCTGCTACGAGCGTTTCGTTTACCATACGGCCTGCCGCGTGCTGACGGCGTCGGGACGTTCCCTGTCCGATGCGGACGACATCGCCCAGGAAGCCTTTCTCAAGGCCTGGCGATCCCTCTCCGCCTTCCGCGGCGAATGCAGCTTCTCCACATGGCTGTTCCGCGTGACGGTCAATACGGCCCACGACGTTATCCGGAGCGCCATCCGCCGCGCGTCCGTGTCCCTCACCCAGGATGCAGACGACGAAACCGCGCCGGAAATCTGGGACGTTCCCGTGACCTCCGGCGACGAGATTCCCGAGGAGGCGGCAGAGAGGCGGGAAACCATTGAAGCGGTGCGCCGCGCTGTGGAATCCCTTCCGGAGGAACAGAAGCAGGTCATCGTCCTGCGCGACATCCACGGCCTGCCGTACAGCGAAATCGCGGAAATCCTGGACGTCGAGGTGGGAACCGTCAAGTCCCGCATCAGCCGCGGCCGCGCAAATCTTAAAAAAATCTTAATAAACGGGAACTTTTTGCCGTCGGACGGCGTCTAATGGACAGAACGCAGACACGGACCCGCGGAAAACGGTGGAAATGGAAGTATAGGTTGGTTTCCACGGCGTTCTCTTGTAATTTCTGCACCACGCAGCGCCCGTTGTTTTGGTGCATCTGACGCGGAAAAGGTCCTGTATTTACCGGAAAACAGTCCGGTAGAAAACCTATACTTTTTTAAGGTGATGGGAAATTCCCCTTCACAAAAAAACGGTGGTTTTGGTAGAAGCATATGAACGATCACGAGTTACAAAATTCTTCCTCCGACAGGAAGTACCGGCTTCTGATGACGGAGGCCTATCCGCAGCCGAAGACGGACATCCGTCAGGCGGTCATGGATCGGATTGCGGAGGAAGAAAAACAATCCAGAAAAAAAAGAAAATTCCGACCGGGGCAGTTTTTGCGGTTCGGCAGCATGGCGGCCTGTCTGGTTCTTCTTCTGCTCCTCGGCGTCCGGATCCTCCCTGCCGTAACGCAGGAGGCTGCAACCCACGACAGCGCGGAGCTGAACGCGGAAAAAGCCACGGTCTTCACGTCCGGCAGCACCGAAGCGGTCACATTCCAGGATGCGGCCGGAACTGCCGAAACGTATGCGGTTGAGGAAGGTGCCGCCGCAGAAGAAGCCGTTCGGGAAGAAGCGGCCGTGGAAGAAGCCGTCGAGGAGGAAGCCGTTCTGGAAGAAGCGGTGGAGGCGCCGGCACCCGCACCGACGTATAAAACTTCCGCAGCAACCCTGACTGAGGAAGCGGAAGAAGACGCGGAAGCGGAGGAAGATCTCCTGCTTTTGCTTCCGGAAACGGAGGAAGACGCCATCGCAGACGCAGACGGTGGAGAAAGCTATCTCTGCGGCTACGCGGGAAGCTATCTGACAAGCAACTATGCCTCGTTCAGCGGCGATGATTCCGTGGAAGTACCGTCCTCGCTGACCTACACCTCGGAGGACTGTCCGCACAGCGGTGTCTTCCGGAACTCGTTCCATGACATTCCGAAGTCCGTGATGAATCTGGTACGCCTTTCGGTCGATGAAGAAACCCTCGCGGAATGGTACGCGGGCGTTGCGGGGACGTGCGGAATGAACATCTACGAGCTTCTGACGGTATTTGAAATTCCGCAGGAGCAGTTTGAGCAGCTTTACACGTCGTCCGATCTATGGTACCATCACGATTACGATGTTTCTCTGCTGTACAGCGGTGACCGGGACGCCGTGTGCGACTATTACCGTTCCGGCGGCAGCTGCGAGAGGATGGCCGCCCGCTACTTTGAGTATGAGCTGAAGCTGGATTTGTTTGCGGAGGCGGGTTCGTCAGCCTACGCGGCGTGGACCGCCGAGCGCGGCTACACGGCCATTGCACACTGGAGCATTGCGGAATTCGTCCGCGATTTCGAAATTCCGCGGGAGCGTTTTGCTGCCCTGTACGATGCTCTTTGTGCCGATTTTCACGATATGTACCCGGATTTGGCTCCCGTCGTCTACGACCTCGACAAAATCTACGAAATGGATTCCGACGTCGCCGCCAGCATTGCCAGCGGTGCGATGGGGTATCGTACGGATGCGCTGTGCCATATGGAATGATGCTCTGTGCGGGTCCGGGACGGTGTCCCGGACCCGCAGGAGCTTTTGCTTTTTCCGGAAGGTCCCCAGCCCTTTTGACGCAGGAGACCCATGGGCCGGAGGGGCTGACGGGTGGCATTAAGACAGAAAAAAGACCGTACATTTGTACGGTCTTTTTCATTGGAGGGTGAGCG
>JBJFGC010000262.1:0-2941 GCA_051892315.1 Eubacteriales bacterium | reverse complement strand
GGCACAGGTGCCGTTCATGCGTTCGTCGCAGCCGCCGTCGAAGAAGATGATTTTCGCGTCCTCGCCGCCCAGCTCGATGACAGCGGAGGTATCGGGTTCGATCCGGCGGATGACCTCGCCGGTGGCCCAGACCTCCTGCACGAAGGGAATGCCCGCGGCGTTGGCCAGCCCCAGTCCCGCGGACCCGGAGAGGGCGGCGGTAAAGGGTTCGTTTCCGATGACCCCGCCGGCCTCGCGGATGAGGTCGGTGAGAGTCTCGCGGATTTTGGAATAATGGCGGACGTACCGCTCGAACAGGAGCTTTCCGTCCCGGACCACGGCGATTTTCGCGGTCGTGGATCCTACGTCCAGTCCGACGGTCAGTCTGGCGGCCGGCTGGACCTTATGTTCAAGTGCGCTATTTGCCAAGTCTCGCACCATCCTTTTTTGTTGATAACTCCGAAAAATGGAATGCCGAAAAAACGCATGAGCGCAGTCCGGTTCATTATTTATCATACAGGAAATTGCCGCAAAAATCAAAGAGATTTTTTGAACATTTATTGATAAATGTAAACTCGTATCGATAGTTGTCTATTTCTCTGCCGGAGCTTTGCCCCAGGAGTTTCCGCACCATCAAAACAAAACCATAAAATTTCACGATTCACCTTGACTTGCAGGAGAAATTTTGATATGATAGCAGCAAAGAAAAAATGGCTTTTGCCTTTGAAAAGGAGGAAAATTTTCATGAAGAAGGCATTGATTTTTCAGGGTGGCTGGGACGGACATGAGCCGCAGCTGACCTCCAGACGGTTCGCAGGGATGCTGGAAAGGAACGACTACGCGGTGGAAATTTCGGATACGCTGGAATGTCTCCGTGACCTCGACCGGCTGATGGACCTCGATCTCATCGTCGCGTGCTGGACGGGCGGTAACATTGACGGCGCGCTCACCCGGAACGTCTGCAAAGCGGTCGGCTACGGTGTAGGACTCGCAGGCTGCCACGGCGGGATGTGCGACTCGTTCCGCAACGACACCGAATGGCAGTTCATGACCGGCGGTCAGTGGGTCAGCCATCCGGGCGGCGACGGCGTGGAATATACCGTCAACATCCGCCGCGGTTCGTCTCCCATCATCGAGGGTCTGGAAGACTTCAAGGTCACGAGCGAGCATTACTATCTCCACGTTGACCCCGCCATCGAGGTTCTCGCAACGACGCGTTTCCCGCTCGTCAACTACTATCATGCGGCCAACAAGGTCATCGATATGCCCGTGATCTGGACCAAATACTGGGGCTGCGGCAGAGTGTTCTACAACTCCCTCGGCCATCACGACGACGTTTTTGAGAAGTCGCCGAACGCGGCCGTTCTCATGGAGCGCGGAATGCTCTGGGCCGGCGAAGGCAAGGCGTACGCCCGGGAACACGGGCTGTCCGGCGACGCATACCAGAACAGCGCGAAGATGTATTAAACGCGAGTCTGACCGCGAGTCTGACGGGATTCGCGGGGGAAACTTTTCCCCAAAAAAGCTTTCCCCCGCACCCCCTTCAAAAAACTTTAAAAATGGGTGAAAGGACAAAGTTTGTGCAAATTTTTTGCATGATTGGCACGATATCCTGTCCCCTGTTCTTCCTTTGAAAGTTTTTGAGGCGGAAATCGGCTTCATCGAACTCACGTTATGAAAGTTTCCGGGTCGGAAATTTCATCGCTTTATATCATTTCATGGAAAGGAATTCTACCATGTCCAGAACGATCGGTATCGCAATGATCGGTGTCGGCGCAATCTCCGGCATCTATCTCGAAAACATCACCAACGTTTTCAAGGAAATCCGTCTCGTCGGCGTCTGCGACCTCATCCGCGAACGCGCCGAGAACGCGCAGAAAAAATACAACGTCCCGAAGCTCTACGAAACCATGCACGATGCCTTTGCCGACCCCGAGGTCGACCTCGTGCTGAACATCACCCGTCCGTACGAGCACTTTGAAGTCTCCAAGGCCGCTCTGCTTGCGGGCAAGCATGTTTATTCCGAAAAGCCGCTGGGCGCAACCTTCGAGGAAGGCGCCGCTCTTGTGAAGCTGGCGCAGGAGAAGGGTCTCTACCTCGGCGGTGCGCCGGACACCTTCATGGGCGCGGGCATCCAGACCGCGCGCCGCGTGATTGACGAAGGCAAAATCGGCACGCCCATCGGTGCGGTTGCCGCGATGACCTGCCACGGCCACGAAAGCTGGCATCCGGATCCGGAATTCTACTACAAGTTCGGCGGCGGCCCGATGCTCGACATGGGTCCCTACTACATCACCGCGCTCATCAACCTCATGGGCGGCGTATCGGAGGTTTCCGGCGTTGCGAAGAAGTCCTTCCCGACCCGCACGATCACCAGCCAGCCCCATTACGGCGAGGTTGTGACGGTGGATGTGGACACCTACGTGACCGGTACGCTGTTATTCGACAACGGTGCGGTCGGCACGATCTTCACGACGTTCGACATCTACGGCGGCGACGGCTGCCGCATTGACGTGTACGGCACGGAAGGTACGCTCTCCGTTCCGGACCCGAACACCTTCGGCGGTTCCGTCCGTCTCCTCCGCGACGGTCAGTGGACCGACATCCCGACCGACGGGTTCGAATACAGCCAGAACAGCCGCGCGCTCGGTCTCGCCGACATGGCCAAGTCCATCGCCGACGGCCGCAAGTCCCGCTGCGACTACACCCAGACCTTCCACGTCCTCGAAATCATGACCATGATCGGCCGCTCCTCCGACGAGGGCCGCCGCATCAAGCTCACGACCCACTACGACCGCGGTGTTCCGATGGTCAAGCCCGCAGTGAAGGGTGTGCTGGACTGATCTGCCGCTGGAGTGTCCGGGAAAAATCAAACACGGCAACAGCATTGAAAAAATGTGAGTTTGAGGGGGAAACTTTTGTGAACAAAAGCTTTCCCCCGCACCCCCTTCAAAAAACTTTA
>JBJFGC010000261.1:0-11977 GCA_051892315.1 Eubacteriales bacterium | reverse complement strand
CGGATGAAGCTGTTGAAAATCTCGTCGACCAGCTCCGATATGTTTTCAAAAATGTCACGGCCGTAGACAAAGCTCTGGTCAATCGCGGTGGAGTTGGTGATATCAAAGTCGTAGCCGCGGCTGCGGTAATACTCGCTGTAGACGCGGTTGAGGGCGAAACTGATCTGCGAGAGAATGTTCGCGCGAATGGCGGCCTCCGGCCAGGTCGGGTAAATTTCACTGGACGCCACATTTTTGATGTAATCGGTAAACGGGACGGTCACGTTCCGCGCCGGCTCATCCGGCCGGCCGAGATGGACGGTGATGGTCTCCGGAATGACCGGAAGCAGAAGGCTGCCGTTCATTGCACACCTCCCCCGGCGTCGTTTTCAACTTCACCCGGACGGTTCTTCCGGACACCGCCGGTGATGGCGCCGTTCTGCGCGCCGATGTCCTCGCGGGTGACGCCCCCCGGCTGAACGGGCATGGCTTCGGGCGTTTCGTAAATCATAATCCGACCGTGGTCTGCGCCCGCCACCCGGTCCTCCTCGGTCAAGGGAAGGAGGTTGATGGGCTGTACCGCCGTAATCCGGTCAAAAATGGGAATGCCAACGCCCTCAACCGGATAATATCCGTCGTAGGTAACGGAAAGATTGTAGACCGCGTAAGGCTGGGCGGCGCCGGGAGTCAGGGTCTCGCTTGCGGGCGGCGCCGGAAGGGACACCGGAGGGGTCAGACCGTCCCGGTCGGTGCGCAGCGAATAGAGCAGCTCCCCCTCCGCCGCCGCATCCTCCTCCGGATATTCCGAAATCCGCACCACCGCCCCTTCCACGGGCAGCGTTCCGCTCGCTTCGGTCACGCGCACGCGGAGAAATCCGTTTCCGCTTTGGTTCATTCGTTCGTACTCCTCGCTTTCCTTTGAATTCGGTACAGTATATGCGAACGAAAAAAAGAACGTGCGTGTGAAAAAACAGGATATTCGGACGGAAAACTCCCAAAACACGCCCGTTTTTTCGCCTGACGTCCCAAAAATAAAGCGTTGCTTTATAGAATATTATGGAAGAAAAGTATATAATTGTATGTCTGCAGATTTCCTTTTATTGGAATATTGAATTCCAATATTTGTATTTTTACACCCATATTCATAAAACTTTCGTGAAAATCCGGGAGTTTCACTCAAGCATTGCTTGAATTTAAACAATTTTCAAAAAATCTGAAAATTCAACAAATACTTTATTGCAATCCGAAAAAATCTGTGCTATGCTGAAAACACCGGAACGTGTACACAACCCGCAGCTTTTCCGCCTGTACCCATACACTCATTTCTCATATTGCTTTTCCAGCAGGCGGAAGTTCTTTCCATCATCTCATCAGAATCATAAAATTATAATACCGGAGGATTTTATTATGACAGACCGCAGCATTATCGGACAGAAAATCGCGTTTCTTCGCAAAATGAAGGGACTCACACAGGCGGAACTTGCGGAGCAGGTCGGCGTCAGCCCGCAGGCTGTGTCCCAGTGGGAGCGCAGTGAAACGCTTCCGGACATTCTCACTCTTCCCCGCCTTGCGGAAATCTTCGAAGAAAACATCTCCGCTCTGCTCGGCATCGAAAACCTGAAGGCGGAAAGCCCCGAAACCGTACCGGAAGAAGCACCGGCCGTTCCGGAAGCAGACGCAGAAAGCGACGTTTCAAACCCGTCGGCGGAGGAAACCGAACCTTACGATGCCCTTGCCGCCGAAGCGGAGGCCCATGAGGCCGAATACGACGCCCTTGCTGCCGAAGCAGAGGCTCATGAGGCCGAATACGACGCCCTTGCTGCCGACGCGGAGGCTCACGAGGCCGAGACCGACGCTTTTGCCGCTGAAACGGAAGCCGAAGCCGGAACCGATGAAAAAAACGCGCAGCAGGATTGGAACGAAATCATGGCAAAGGCACAGGACAAAGTAAACGAAAAGCTGAAAAAGCTCAACGAAAAGCTGAACAACATCAAAATTCCGGAAGTCCATATTCCGGAGATCAAAATTCCCGAAATCAAAATTCCGGACATTCCGATTCCGGAAATCCAGATTAACGCATCGGAGTCCAGCAATTCTTCCTGTCAGATTGACGTGAACGGCTTCTCCCTTCCCGTCAGCGAACACATCATTGACTTTGACAATCCGGAGGAGGAATACGAAATCGCCCTGATCAAGGACGGCAAAATTGTGAACCAATTCTCCGCTTCTCCAAACCAGTTCGTCCGCGTGGTTCTCAACGGCGACGTGAACACGCTCCGCTCAACCGTTTCGGTGGAGGTCAACGGCGACGTCCGCGGCGAGTCCAGCTCCGGCTTTGACACAACCATCCACGGCGACGTCTTCGGCAATCCGCATGCGAACATGAACCTGACCTGCGGCGATGTCACCGGCGACGCACACGCGAACATGACCCTCAACTGCGGTGACGTCGGCGGAAATGCGTCCGCGAACATGTCCCTCAACTGCAATAACATCGCGGGCGACGCGCACGCGAATATGTCCGTCAACGCCAACGGCACCATCGGAAGCCGCGACGGGGACGACGACGGATACGAGGTCAGCGTGGATGGGAAAAACGTTATCATCAACGGAGACTACGACGGAGACCTCTCCACAGCAGCCTGCGTGACCGTCCAGGGCGACGTCCAGGGGAATGTCAGCACGGAAGGCTCCGTATCCGTAGAGGGCGATGTCAGAGGCGACGTGGATGCAAACGGAGTTGTCAATGTCGGAGGCGACGTTGGCGGAGAGGTGGATGCAGCGGGTCCGGTTGCGGCCGGCGGCGATATCTCCGGCGATGTCGATGCGGCCGGCAACGTCACGGCCGGCGGAGACATCAACGGTGATGTGGATGCGGCCGGCAGCGTCACGGTCGGCGGCGATGTCGGCGGCGATGTGGATGCGGCCGGTCCGGTTGCGGCCGGCGGCGATATCTCCGGCGATGTGGACGCGGCCGGAGATGTACAGGTCGGCGGGGATGTGAACGGCGACGTGAACGCCGACGGCAACATCACGGTCGAAGGAGACGTCGAAGGCAGCGTGGAAGGCGGCGACGTCACCGTGCAGGGCGACGTGCAGGGCGACATCGACGCGGAGGGAAAGGTTCAAATTTACGGAACCGCGGACAATTACGAAGAAGACGACGACTGATGGACGGATGCATCCGAGGAAGCGGCATATAGGAAAAAAACCTCTGTTCCGGAACAGGCAATCTTCTTTTACATAAAAAAATACGTGGATTGCTCAGCCGAAAATAACACCGTACAGCAGTAGATTGCGAAAAGGCTCTTCCTGCGTACAGTATCCCCCCTGCTTTCCCTGCAGGGGGGATACTGCTGCCTCTGCATCCTCCTGTATCTTAAAAAGTTGTCCATTTTTCTGTCCGGATGCATAATTCTTTCCGGCATTGGATAATTATACAATGTACCTTTTCCACAAAAGCGCGCAGGAGTACAGAATAAAGGGCCGCATTTCCGGTGATCCTACGGATAGACGCGCCGGAAAGGACGGAAGGGCCGGAACATCCGCTTGTCCGGCTCCGGAAAAAATGACGGAAATTTGCACAGATTTCCAATATAGTGGATTTTTAAGTTTATCCAAAAAAGCCGAAATTTACATATTCTTCAAATTCTCTTGACAGAGCGGGGCGAATATTATATAATAAGGACATAATGGTATTCCATTATCATGCCATTCCGGATTCCCATTCCGGCATAAAAAGTATAAGATTGCACCCATGATGAATATTCGATCTCGGCAGTCCCCAGACACCGGCCAAAAGCAAAAAAGCCTCCGGTGAAGGGAAATTCAGACCGGAAGCAAATCGATACTTTGGTTGCCGCAGGGAATCGGATAGAACAAAAACATATATGATTTCTACATTGTATATGTCAAATTTTATGGAGGAAACTCATGAAAAAGCTCTTATCCATCGCGCTTGCCGCGCTGATGATTCTCTCCTCCGTAGCCCTGTTCGCGTCCTGCGGCAAGGTGGCGGATGAAGACAACAAAATCATCCTTGGCAACGTTACCGAGCTGACCGGCGATTTCCGGTTCCCCGGCTACGGCGGATCGTCCGCCGGCGCAGCTGACCAGGACATTGCTGCACTCACCAGAGGCTATGCCACCATGGAAGCCAACCAGGCAGGCGAATACGTCTGGAACGAAACTGTCGTCAAGTCTCACAGCGAAGAAGTGATTGACAACGGCGACGGCACCGAAAACTACAAGGTCACTATCGAAATCAAGCAGGGTCTGACCTTCTCCGACGGTACTCCCATCACCGCGGACAACTACCTCGCGTACACCCTTGCGTTCTCCACTCTCGTTGCCCGCAACGCAGGCGCAACCGGTAAGGCAGGCCAGACCTTTGTTGGCTACGCGGACTTCTTCAACTACGCAGGCGAAGGCGTCAAGGTCAACCCCGAAGCAAACGCCACCAAGGAATTCGCAGGTGTGCGCAAGCTCTCCGATTACAGCTTCTCTCTTGAAATCGACGGCGCAGCCGGCTACTATCCTTACTTCTACGCTTACACCTACTCCGCCGTTTCCCCTAATGACCTCGGTCTGATCTTCGGTGACGGCGTCACCATCAAGGACGACGGCAACGGCTGCTACCTCGAAGGCAGCTGGTACGAACAGTCCGCAGAATCCAACGCAGAAGCGCTCGCGTTCGTCAAGTCCGCACACATGCAGGAAGCACGTTATGACACCACCAAGTACCCCTATTCCGGTCCTTACACCATTACTTCCTGGGACGAAGGAACCAAGCAGGTCGTTATGACCAGAAACGACGCCTTCAAGGGCAACTTTGAAGGTCAGAAGCCGGAAATTCTGACCGTGGTATACACCAAGATCGTTCAGGAAACCCAGCTTGACCAGCTCACCAGCGGCGCTGTTGATGTTCTTTCCAGCATCACCGGCGGCGACGAAACCAAGGCAGCCCTCCAGGTGGTCGGTCAGGGCTTCAAGGAAAACCACTACCAGAGAGCCGGCTACGGTAAGATTGAATTTGACTGTGACTTTGGTCCGACCCTGTTCCCCGAAGTCCGTCAGGCAATCGCTACCCTTCTTGACCGCTCGACCTTCACCACCACCTTCACCGGCGGTTACGGTAAGGTTGTAAACGGCCCGTACTCCGAAGACTCCTGGATGTTCCAGGCCGCAAAGAAGACCCTCGAAGATACGATCAACACCTACGAATACTCTCTCGCCAACGCAAAGACCCTTCTTGAAAACGGCGGCTGGGTTTACAACTCCAAGGGTGAAGCATACGCAGAAGGCGCGTCCGGTGTAGACAGTGTCCGCTACAAGAAGGTCACCAAGGCTGAACTGGAAGCGCTCACCACGGATGACTGCGTAGAAGCAACCATCAACTACGAATCCGTCAACAACACGGACAGCATCGTTTATAAGACGGTGGAAATCGACGGCGCATACTATATCCCGCTCGCAATCAACTGGTTCGGTACGCAGGATAACACCGTTACCGACCTTCTCTCGACCATGCTCGCCAACGGTGCCGACGTGAAGAATGCCGGTATGGTTATCCGTCAGTCGGTAGGTGACTTCACCTCCCTGCTCGGCGAAATCTACCGTGAACCTTCCTACGGCTACAGCGGAACCATCACCTACGGCATGTACAACCTGGCGTCCGGCTTCACCAGCACGATTTACGACTACTCCTGGAACTGGTCTCTTGATCCGGAATACTTCGCATACTCGGTCAACAAGGTTTACGACGAATACGACCGTGCGTTCCCGTATTACCAGGCAGACGGCAGCCATGAAAAGCTGACCTATGCGGAAGCAGTTGAAAAGTCCGGCGGCAAGCTCGGCATGGACTACCTCTCCATGGCCATGGTATACGACGCTACGACCAACGAAGAATATGCAGAATGGTGGACTGCTTATATCCAGAGATGGAATGAGCTCATGCCTGACATCCCGCTCTACTGCAACTTCTACTACGACGTATACAACGAAAAGATTCAGGATTACTACACTTCTCCTTACTGGGGCACCGCAGACGCAATCCTGTACTGCTCCATCAAGGGCTGATTACAGCGTAACAACAACCGATAGAAAGCGATTGGGAGTGCGTCACACACTCCCAATCGTTTTATTCAACGTGAGTTCGACGGGGAGGGCTTTCCCGAAAAAGTCCCTCTCCGGCCCCACCTCAAAAGCCTTCCAACGAAGAACAAGGGCAGGATGTCGTGCAGATCAGGCAAAAATTTGCACAAACTTTGTCACTTCCTTCCGTTTCAAGTTTTTTGAAGGGGGTGCAGGGGAAAGCTTTTTTCAAAAAAGTTCCCCCGCGAAGCTCATCGAACTCACGTGATTCAAAGGAAACGGGCAAAGGATGGCTGTATAATCCGCGCCGCGATGGTTATACTTTTTCTTGCAGGACTCCCGCACACCGTAACGCCGTGCGGCGCAGTCATCCGGATGGGCCCGTCCCCTCCTACCAACCAATTTTAAATTTTTGAGGTGCATCTATGGGAAAATACATACTCAAACGTATCGGGTATATGCTGCTTGTCCTTGTAATCCTCTCTTTTCTGATGTATCTTATTTACAATATGATACCGTACGACCGCGCACGCGCTCTGGTCGAAGAACAGAAAGCAGTTTATAAAAACGATCCGGCAGGCTTTGAGCAGGCCTATCAGAAGTACCGGCACGAGCTGGGGCTTGACCGGAACGTCGTCTTCCGCTACTTCCATTGGCTGGGACTTGCGCCGATTGACGGCGTGTACGACGGACTTCTCCAGGGCAACTTCGGATGGAGCTTCCAGTACAACCGTCCGGCAACCGAGGTTCTCGTTGAACCGATGCGCAACACCATCTTCATCAACATTTTCGCAACCATTCTCGCGCTTGGCATCACCCTCCCGCTCGGCATTTTCTGCGCCGTTCACCGCGGAAGCCGCCGGGACACCGCCGTCCAGATCGGCACCATCGTCGGCTACAGCATCCCGAGCTTTATCACCGCGATTCTCTTTATCTGTCTGTTTGCCGTCATTCTTCCCATTTTCCCGGTCAGCGGGATGAAAACCCCCGGCAGCAATTACACCGGCATGAAAAAATTTCTCGATGAGCTGTACTACATGGGACTCCCGCTCATCGTCATGACCTTCTCCTCCCTGGGCGGCATGACCCGTTACGTCCGCGCATCCATGACCGAGGCGCTGACCATGGACTGCATCCGCACCGCGCGCGCCAAGGGTCTGCGTGAAAAGGTCGTCATCTATTCCCACGCGTGGAGAAACGCCCTGATCCCGATTATCACCCTCATCATTGGCTGGTTCATCGGCATCTTCTCCGGTTCCCTTATGATCGAAAACATTTTTGCCCTCAACGGCATGGGGAAAATCTACATCACCTGTCTGAACAGCAACGACTACGAGGTGGTGCTGATTCTGCAGATGTTCTACGTCGCCCTGGCCCTGCTCGGCAACCTGATTATAGACATTGCATACGGTATCGCCGACCCGCGTGTCCGTGTGTCCAAGTAAAGCAAACGGAGGAAGTACAGTATCATGGATAACAACAAAAAACCTCTCCGTGACAGCCGGTTCGGCCGGATCTTATACACCCTTGCCTCCCCCTTTCGCTGGCTTTTTACCATGTGGATGGGGCCGTCCAAATTCCTTGACGGCAATCCGGAAAAGTACGCCAGCCCCGGACGGCTCGCCGTCCAGCGGTTCTTCCGCCGTCCCGCCGCCTGCGTCGCGCTCGCAGTGATTCTCTGCATGTTCCTCTTTGTGTTCATCGGACCGCTCATCAACCCGATTGATCTCTCTTATTCCGAAACCCTTCACAAAAATCTCAGTCCTTCGTACACCATGATGAACATCCCCTCCGCACTGGCGAAGGATGTATGCGAAATCTCGTCCTATTCTTCCTTCTCTCTCGGCATCGACAACGCGGGCAACGTATACACCTGGGGCAAGACCAACCTGAAGGACGTCGGCATTGACATCGCGGACATTCCCGAGGAAGTAAAGAACAGCAAAATCGTTCACGCCGCGGTCGGCATCGACCACGCCGTCGCCATTTCCGAAGACGGTCATATCTACTGCTGGGGCGCCTACGACAACGGACAGTTCGGCATGAACGGTACCATGATTTCCATGGCGCAGGTACAGCCCTATGAGCTGATCAACGGCACCATTGACGTGGCCAACGTCAAGCAGCTCGTCTGCGGCAACCAGGTCACAGCCATCGTCATGAACGACGGTACCTCCTACCTGTGGGGCAACTACAACATCGGCGCGACCAACATGCCTTCCTTTGACGACATCGAAAACCTCGAAAAGGTCGCCTTTCTTCAGTCTCTCATCGTCGGCATCACAAAGGACGGACAATTCGTCTGCGGCAAGACCTCTGCGTTTGACTCGTACGAGATTCTGAATCCCGACGGAACCACCACGCTCGTCAACCTCTGGGATTATCTCGAGGGCCACCGGGTCGTGGACATCGCTGCGAATATGTCCAACGCCTGCCTTCTCCTTGACGACGGTTCGCTTGCCGTCGTCGGTGCCTCGGGGGACAACTCCCGCGTTCTGCCGACCATTCCTGAGGGCGAATCCATCGTCTCCATCTACGGCGGTGCGCGGCATTACGCGCTTCTGACCGACACCGGCCGCGTGTTCACCTGGGGCGGCAATTCACTCGGTCAGACCGACCTTCCCGCATCCATGCAGGAACCGGGCTCCGCGGATAACCTCTACTGTGTCGGTTTCCAGACCTACGCGGAAAAGAGCGGCGAGATCGTTGAAAAATGGGGATTCAAGGGCTACCTCATGGGAACCGACGAGCTTGGCCGTGACGTCTTCGTCCGCGTCATGAACGGCGGTAAAATGACCATGACCATCGGCGCTGTCGCGGTCATCATCTCCACGATCATCGGCATCATCATCGGCTGTATTTCCGGCTACTTCGGCGGCAAGGTCGATATGCTTCTCATGCGCGTCACCGAAATTTTCTCCGCCATTCCGTTCCTTCCCTTCGCGCTCGTCCTCTCGGCCATTCTCCGGCAGACGGACGTCAAGGAGGACACGCGGATCTTCCTCATCATGGTTGTGCTGGGCGTTCTCTCGTGGACCGGCCTTGCCCGCCTCATCCGCGGACAGGTTCTTTCGGAACGGGAAAAGGAATTCGTTCTCGCGGCGCAGTCGATGGGCGTCTCCGAAAGCCGCATCGCCTTCCGCCATATCCTGCCGAACGTCATTTCCGTCATCATCGTCTCCCTCACCCTCGACTTTGCCGGCTGTATGCTGACCGAAGCGTCTCTGTCCTACCTCGGCTTCGGCGTTCAGCTCCCGCGCCCGACATGGGGCAATATGCTCTATGGCTGCAACAACTCGCTCGTCATCCGTTCCTACTGGTGGCGGTGGGTCTTCCCCGCGCTTTTCCTTTCCGCAAGCACGATTTCAATCAACGTAATCGGCGATACGCTGCGTGATATCCTTGACCCGAAATCCGAGGTGGAAAAATAATGGATAACAATGAAATTTTATTACAGGTGAAAAACCTGCACACCTACTTCAAAACCCGAAACGGCATCGTCCGCGCGGTCAACGACGTCTCCTATGAGCTTCGCGCCGGACGTACGCTGGGCATCGTGGGCGAATCCGGCTCCGGCAAGAGCGTTTCCGCGATGAGCATTCTCCGTCTTCTGGACGCCAACGGGTACATTGACTCCGGCGAAATCGTGTTCCGCGGGAAGAATCTCGTCACCCTGCCCATGCAGGAGATGTACAACATCCGCGGCAACAAAATCTCGGTCATTTTCCAGGAACCTATGACCAGCTTAAACCCTGTGTTCACCGTCCAGCGGCAGCTTTCCGAACCGCTCATGATTCACCAGAACATGACAAAAAAGCAGGCGGCAGAAAAAGCCCGCGAAATGCTCGAGGCCGTTCAGATTCCGAACCCCGACGCCGTTCTGCGGCAGTATCCGCACCAGCTGTCCGGCGGGATGCGGCAGCGCGTCATGATCGCGATGGCGCTCGCGTGCCGTCCGGATATTCTCATCGCGGACGAACCGACCACGGCACTGGACGTGACCATTCAGGCGCAGATTCTCAAGCTGATGAACGACCTGCAGCGCGAAAACGGTACCTCCATTCTTTTCATTACGCATGACCTCGGCGTCATCAACGAAATGGCCGACGATGTCGTCGTCATGTACTGCGGACAGGCCGTTGAACAGGCGCCGGCGAAGGTAATTTTCTCCGACTGCGAATACAGTCATCCGTACACGGAGGGACTGATGTACTCCATTCCGCGTCTGAACGATACCCGTAAGAAGCTCGATCCGATTCCCGGCGTAGTTCCCCATCCGCTGGCGCTGCCGAAAGGCTGCAAATTCGCGCCGCGCTGCAAATACTGCACGCAGAAGTGCATCGACACCGAACCGGCCCTTCTTCCGGCAGGGGAAAACCAGCTCATCCGGTGTCATTATCCCAAGAAAGCCGAGAGGAGGAGCGCAGAGCATGAAAAAATTGTTGTCCATCCATAACCTGAAAAAGTATTTTCCTCTGGCGAAAAAAAGCCTTTTCCAGAAGGAACAATACTACGTCCGTGCGAATGAGGACATTTCCATTGATATTTACGAAGGCGAGACCTTCGGTTTGGTTGGTGAATCCGGCTGCGGCAAGTCTACGCTCGGGCGCGTCATTCTCCAGCTTTACAACCAGACCGCCGGCACCACGATGTACTACGGCCGCACCCTCGCCAAGCTTGCGCCGGACTATGTGTTCGACACGCTGAAACACGCGGACCGCTACATCGCGGACTACCACAAGGCAGAGAAAAAGGCCGCGGAAGCCGCGCAGAAATGCGACGCGCTTGGCGAAAACGCCTCCTTCCTCGACCTCCAGCACAAGAATCTCACGGCGGCGGAAGCACAGACCGCATGCGACCGTGTGGCAAAAATTCTGGGCGGCTTTACGGTCGCCGGAACGAAGGAAGGCGCGGCGGCTCTCCTTGAGCTGTACCGCCTGAACGTGGAGGAAGCCGAAGGAAAGGACGTCGGCAGCCGGCGTGAGGCAGCGGAAAAGGCCCTGGAGGACCTGCGCGCCAAATACCGCGGGGACGCCGCGTTTGACCGCTACGAAGCCATGCTGGACGACGGCATCGACCTCTCCCGCCTGACCATCTCCGAAATGCGTGCCATCCGCCGCGACCTGCAAATCATTTTCCAGGACCCGTATTCCTCGCTCAACCCGCGCATGACGGTCGGGCAGATCATCGGGGAAGGCCTGGTTACGCACAAATTCTTCAAGCGCGGCGATCCGAAAATGAAGGATTACATCATCCGCGAAATGGAGGACTGCGGCCTGCAGGATTATATGTACGCCCGCTATCCGCACCAGTTCTCCGGCGGTCAGCGGCAGCGCATCTGCATTGCCCGCTCTCTCGCCGTGAAGCCAAAGTTCGTGGTCTGCGACGAGTGCGTCTCCGCGCTGGACGTCTCGATTCAGTCCCAGATTATCAACCTCCTGCAGGAGCTGAAGGAAAAGGAACATCTGACCTACCTGTTCATTTCGCACAACCTCTCCGTCGTGCGTTACATTTCGGACCGCATCGGCGTCATGTACCTCGGCAACATGGTCGAGGTCGCGTCAACGGACACCATTTTCCGCGACCCGCGTCATCCATACACGGTCGCCCTGCTGTCCTCCATCCCAACCACGGACTTGGAGGAGACGAAAAAGGAACGGATCATCCTCGGCGGCAGCATCCCCAGCCCCATCAAGCCTCCGTCCGGCTGCAAATTCCACACCCGCTGCTACATGGCCTGCGAAAAATGCAAGCGCGTTCCCCCGCCGTATGTTGAAGTGGAACCCGGTCACTTTGTCGCCTGCCACAACCTCGACCGCAAGGTCGATGAAAACGGCAGCTACCTCTTTGAAATCCATAAGTCTGAGGCGGAGATCCAAGGATAAGACGGGAAACATGAGGG
>JBJFGC010000260.1:0-2958 GCA_051892315.1 Eubacteriales bacterium | reverse complement strand
TTGTTTTCTTATTTTTTGAAGTTTTTTGAAGGGGGTGCGGGGGAAAGCTTTTTTTCAAAAAAGTTTCCCCCGCAAGTCCTCTCCCATTCTCTTTCCGTCCCTCAGGACAGCGCCTCAAGCAGACGCCGCTTGGCCGCGGTAAACCTGGCCACATCGTATTCCACATCCCGGAAGGAGCGGAAGACGGAGGAGCAGATGTCGTCGGCCAGAGCACGGTCGGTCTTTGCCAGCTCGCGCAGAAGCTCGTATTCCTCGGCGCTCTCCCGTTCCGCCTCCAGACGGATGGACATCCACGGCTCTCCCGTTCCCGGGTAGATGACGTGCGTGTCACCGGCCGGAAGATAGCAGACCGCGTCCGTGTTGTGGTGCTCCGGACAGTTCTGCACAAACGGGTCCTGGCCCGGCTGGTAGCAGTTCGCCGCCCAGTGCAGGAAACCGGTTAGGTTGTATTTGTAGTTGCCCCAGTGCAGATACCGCGTCGACAGCAGCGGATAGTCCATGAAACGGTTGATGTAGCCCGGCTCGCGCGGACCGCAGCAGACGTAATGCCAGATTTCGTCCCCCGCCGCACGCAGCGTCTCCAGTTCCTCGCGGTGCCGGTCGTATTCGGCGTTCAGCGGGACCCAGATGTCCAGCGCACCGTGCAGATTCCCGTACGACATCGCGTCAATCAGGCGAATTTCCGGGACAATCTTGCGGATCAGACCGCAGAGTGCGCGGAATTCGGTGCAGTTTGCCGCGTTCGGCTCGTCGGCGACGCCCATGACGAACCGGTCAAGCCAGCCGTTCTCCCGCAGGACGTCCCGCAGCGCCGGCAGATACTGCGTCAGATAACAGTATCCCTCGTACGACATCGACGGAATGGTGCCGTTGACCAGAATCGTCGACTCGCTCCAGCTCTTGCGCCAGCCGACCGACGGCGCGTTGAAATACCGCATCCCCGCCGCCTCGTACCGCTTCACCTGTTCGATGAACGACGAAAAATCAAATTCCCACTTGTTTTCGCCGACGAGCTTCGCGGAAATGCCGCCGGTGTACATCATGTTCTGGTGCATCCGGCGCAGCATCGTGAGATACTGCCGCTCAAGCGCGTAGTATTCGTCCGAGCCGTAGGGAACGCCGTGGTACTTCGCGCAGGTTCCCCCCGCAAAGCCCACAATCATCTTCATGCTTTCCTCCGGCAGAACGGCGCGGTAAATCTTCAGCTTCATCGGAATCGTCACGCCGTTGACGGTCATCGAAGACGCATAATCCCCCGGCTCCGCCGCCCGGTCAATCCGGACGGAAACGTACAGTCCGCCGACGCCGTCCGTGAGATCAAGCGTCCCGTCAAACGTGCGCAGACAGTCGTAGATCCAAAACGGCGCCACGCGCTCGGGATAGTGCGGCGCATACTGTTCCGGTGAAATGTTCTGGTTCCGCTCCACCATCACCGGCTTCAGCGTGTAGACCTCCGGAACCGCCCCGTCCGGCAGCTTTCCGAACGATACCGTCACCGCCGGGGACGACAGCTCCCCGAGCAGCACCTGAAACACCGCGTAGCTCCCGCGCGCGGCAAACGCGTCAATCGCCGACGCTGACGACGGATACTCCCATACGTCCGGATAAGTAAATTCCGCCGCCGAAACAACCGTGTACTTCATAATTCCCTCCTGTGTGGTAATGGATCCATAGGATGCGGCAGAAATCTGCCGCGCAAACGCAGGGGCTTTTTTCCAAAAGCCTTTCCCGGTTCCATTTTATCAAATGCGAAACCTCTTGTCAATAGACATTCCCCATTTTCCAGGCATAGATCGGGCAGGAAAAACATATGCTTTACTATCCATTTGAAACGGGGTTAAGAAAAATGACAGGAAAAACATATGTATCATCGTACGAGGAACGCACGCTCTCCTTTTCGCCGGAGACGGCCTACCTGCCGGAAGGGTCGCTGCGAGGCGCCGGAATGCTCCGGAACCGCGCGGCCGTGGAGGAGGCAATCCGGCGCGGCACCACCGTGGAGGCAATGTGCGTCCTGTGCGACTGCACGACCATGCAGCTGACCGTGGAGCTTCCCGACGGCATCCGCGGCATCCTCCCGCGCAGCGAAGCGGGCTGGTCCGCGGACGGCGGGGAAATCAAGGACATCGCCATCATCACGCGCGTCGGGAAACCGGTACAGTTCAAAATCACGGACCTGTACGAGGACGAGCGCGGCGGGCTGACGGCCATGCTGTCCCGGCGGGCAGCGCAGCGGGAGTGCTACGAACGCTACATCTCCCGCCTGACGCCCGGCGACATCATTCCGGCGCGCGTCACACACCTGGAGCCGTTCGGGGCCTTCTGCGACATCGGCGGCGGCATTGTGTCGCTTCTGACCGTGGACCGTATTTCGGTTTCGCGCATCTCGCACCCGTCCGACCGCTTCCGCAGCGGCGAGGCCATCAACGTTGTGGTACAGTCCATCGAGGAGGACGGCCGCATCTACCTCACGCACCGCGAACTCCTTGGAACATGGGAGGAAAACGCCGCCGCGTTCGCGCCCGGCCAGACCGTGACCGGCATCATCCGCTCCGTGGAGGAATACGGCGTATTCGTGGAACTGGCCCCCAACCTCGCGGGTCTGGCGGAATCCTTTGAGGGAGCGCGCCCCGGCGACGCCTGTTCCGTCTACATCAAAAGTCTGCTTCCCGAACGCATGAAAATCAAGCTCGTTCTGATTGACACCTGCGGCCGGGCCGAAACTGCCCCCTGCCGGTACTTCATCCGCCCCGCCGAGGTGCGCCATATGACGCACTGGCGCTACTCCCCCGCCGGCTGCCGCAAGCTCGTGGAAACGGATTTCGGCACAGAAAACACAGAAGACAAACCAGAGGGGACCTTTTCCTGAAAGGTCCCCTCTGGTTAAGTATACGTGAAATGGACGGGGAGGGCTTTTTGAAAAAAGCCCTCTCCCCCGTAGTTACGCTGCGCGTAACT
>JBJFGC010000259.1:0-2961 GCA_051892315.1 Eubacteriales bacterium | reverse complement strand
GCTTCTCCATGTCGAAAAACAGACCATCATTGCGGACTACTTCCTCATCTGCACCGGTACCTCCCGTACCCAGCTCCGCTCCCTCGCGGATGAAATCGAATATAAGCTCGAGCCTTATGGCATTGTTCCCATTCACACCGAAGGCGCCGATACCGGCATCTGGGTTCTTCAGGACTTCGGCTCCGTGATTGTTCATCTGTTCAATCGTGAGTCCCGCGATTTCTACAAGCTGGAAAAACTCTATCAGGACACGACGGAGCATGACATTTCGGAGCTGCTTACCGGGGAATAAGAAAAATCCGGCGATTTTTGTTCGTCGATTCTATGAAAAACTATAAATTCATAAGTATACAAGGAAGTCATTATGAAATACGATTTTGGTACAATTGAGAAAAAATGGCAGGACAAGTGGGAGGAAGCGGAGATTTTCCATGCTTCCGATAACTCCAGCAAACCAAAGTTTTACGCTTTGGTCGAATTCCCCTATCCGAGCGGAGCGGGGATGCATGTCGGACACATCAAGGCTTACTCCAGCCTGGAGGTGATTTCACGGAAGAGACGGATGCAGGGTTACAACGTCCTGTTCCCGATTGGCTTTGACGCATACGGTCTGCCGACGGAAAACTACGCCATCAAGACGGGGATTCATCCCAGAAAAGTTACCGACCAAAACATTAAGAAGTTTACCTCTCAGCTCAAGAGAGTCGGCTTTTCCTTCGACTGGACCCGCGTGGTCGATACCACCGAGGAAGGGTACTATAAGTGGACGCAGTGGATTTTTCGCAAAATGTTCGACGCTGGTCTTGTTTTCCGCGCCAAGACGCTCGTCAATTACTGCCCGAACTGCAAGGTGGTTCTTTCTAACGAGGATTCTCAGGGCGGCAAGTGCGATATTTGTCATAGCGATATCATTCAGAAGTCCAAGGACGTCTGGTATCTTCGCATCACGGAGTACGCGGATAAGCTGCTCGACGGCCTGAATAAGGTTGATTATCTCCCGAACGTCCGTCTGCAGCAGGAAAACTGGATTGGCCGTTCCGAGGGCGCGTTTGTCAACTTTACGCTTACAAACTGCGAAGACACGCTCCGCATTTATACCACCCGCTGTGATACCATGTTCGGCGCGACCTTCATGGTCATCGCACCGGAACATCCGATCATCGAAAAGTACAGCGACCGCATCGCAAACATTGACGAGCTGGAGGCCTATAAAGCTGCCTGCGCCAAGAAAACCGAATTCGAGCGTACCCAGCTGGTCAAGGACAAAACCGGCGTTCGCATCGACGGAATCGCGGCCATCAATCCCGTCAACGGGAAAGAAATCCCGATTTACATTTCCGACTACGTCATGATGGGTTACGGAACCGGCGCGATCATGGCGGTGCCGGCGCACGATGAACGTGACTACGAGTTTGCCAAGAAGTTCGGCATTGACATTATCGAGGTTATCAGCGGCGGCGACATTTCCAAAGCGGCCTATACCGGCGACGGCGAAATGGTGAATTCCGGCTTCCTCAACGGAATCAAAACCAAGAAAGAAGCCATTGCGAAGATGCTCGAGTTTCTGACCGAGCGCGGTATCGGCGAGAAGGGCGTGCAGTACAAGATGAAGGACTGGGCGTTCAACCGCCAGAGATACTGGGGCGAACCGATTCCGATCGTTCACTGCCCGAAGTGCGGCATGGTGGGCGTGCCATATGAAGAACTGCCGCTCCGTCTGCCGGAAATGGAAAACTTTGCACCCGGAGAAGGCGGGGAGAGCCCGCTGGCAAAGGTGGAATCCTTTGTGAACTGTACCTGCCCGAAGTGCGGAGGTCCCGCAAAGAGAGAGACGGACACCATGCCGCAGTGGGCCGGTTCGTCTTGGTATTTCCTCCGCTACACGGATCCGCACAACGACAAGGCCTTCGCGGACCCCGATAAGCTCAAATACTGGCTGCCCGTCGATTGGTACAACGGAGGCATGGAACACGTTACCCGTCATATGATTTATTCCCGTTTCTGGCACCGGTTCCTGTACGACATCGGTGAAGTACCAGTGGAGGAGCCATATGCAAAGCGGACGGCACAGGGACTGATTCTCGGGCCGGACGGCGATAAGATGAGCAAATCCAAAGGGAATGTCGTGGATCCGAACGACGTTGTGGATGAGTACGGTGCGGATGTTCTTCGCGTCTACACACTGTTTATGGGGGATTATGCGTCCGCCGCACCGTGGAACGACAGCAGCGTAAAGGGTTGCAAGCGCTTCCTCGAACGTGTTGCCGCACTTACCGATCTGGTTCAGGGAACCGGTGTCACACCGAAGCTCGAAAGCGCGTTCCACAAGACCGTCAAAAAAGTTTCGCAGGACATTGAGGACATGAAGTTCAACACCGCTATCGCCGCGCTGATGACCCTCACCAACGCTATTTACGATGCCGGTACGCTCACAAAGGACGAGCTGAAAACCTTCATTAAGCTCCTTTGTCCCTTCGCACCGCATCTCTGTGAGGAAATGTGGGAAGTCCTCGGTGAAAAGCCCTTCCTGTCTCTTGCGGAATGGCCGACCTACGATGAGGCAAAGACCAAAGACAATGAAATCGAAATCGCCGTCCAGGTCAGCGGCAAGCTCAGAGGCACCATTACCGTTGCCGCCGACACCACAAAAGAGGATGCTATCGCTCTCGCCCTCGCCGACGAGCGAATCAAGGCTGCGATTGCAGGCAAACAGGTGGTAAAGGAAATTTATATCCCTGGTAAGATTGTGAATATTGTAGCAAAGTAAAGAAATTTTCAGGGGCTCCGTCTCAAACTGTGTTTGGACAGAGCCCCTGATATTTTTTACTTACCTTCCCCGGGAAATCACCGCAAATCTTGTCGTTTCGTAGATTTCCTTCCCTGAGGATTCCGTCCAGTCGGAAAAGATAACGGTCCGCAAAGCGCCGAATAAAGCAATGTCACGTGTGTCGATTTCGCAGG
>JBJFGC010000258.1:0-2978 GCA_051892315.1 Eubacteriales bacterium | reverse complement strand
CGCCTTCCTCGCCGAAGCCGGTGTGACCGGTTTCACGGAAGCCCCAGAAAACTCCGTTTTTTCTGAAAAAGGTAATCTTTGTCAAGCTGTCAACCTCGAATCACCGAACAACGCGGCGTCTCAAATCAAAACGCGATTTTTTCAATCTGAACCTTGGTATAAGGCTGTCTGTGACCGATTTTTCTTTTCTCGTTTTTCTTGGACTTGTAGGTCATAACGTAGATTTTTTTTGCTTTGCCGTTCTTCACTACGTTTGCCGAGACGGTTGCGCCTTCTACCGTAGGCTTGCCGGATTTGAAGCCGTCATCGGAAGAAACTGCGAGAACCTTGTCGAATACGACCGTGGAGCCTTCCTCCACATCAAGTTTTTCAACGAAGATAACGTCGCCTTCGCTGACCTTGTACTGCTTTCCGCCCGTTTCAATTACTGCAAACATTCCGAAAAGCACCTCACTTTCTCTTGTGTGAACTCGCTGGGCAGGTAAATCCGAGGATTGTTTGCGACCCGACACCATGCGGCAGAATATATTATACCATTTCCCGCCGGACAAGTCAAGAGGAAGATCCATTTTTCCGACCGTGAAAAAGAGAGGAAAAAAGGGAGAAAAAAGAGGGGGATTTAGTAAATATTACGGAAGAAGAATTTGGGGATCCTTTAAGCCCACTTCTGTGTCATGGAACATTTTATCCAAATGTGTAGACCGTTACAGCATTTTTTCTTGCATGTCAGGACGCTCATTTTCCTCGAACCGACAGCTCTGCCGCGGTCAGCGTGTTTTCCAGCAGCATCGTAATGGTCATTACACCGACGCCGCCCGGAACCGGCGTGATGGCGGATGCCTTTTCGGAGACCGCCGCAAAGTCGACGTCGCCGGTCAGCTTGCCCTCCGCGTTGCGGTTCATTCCCACGTCGATGACCACCGCGCCTTCCTTGACCATATCCGCGGTGATAAAGTTCGCCCGGCCGATGGCAACCACCAGAATGTCCGCGCGGCGCGTGACCTCCGCGAGGTTTTTCGTCCGGGAGTGGCAGACCGTCACCGTTCCGTTTGCGTGCAGCAGAAGCATCGCCATCGGCTTGCCGACGATGTTGCTGCGGCCGACGACCACGCATTCTTTTCCTTCTGCGGAAATGTTTTCATATTCCAGCATCTTCATGACGCCGGCGGGCGTGCAGGGAAGGAAGCTGTAATCTCCGATCATGATTTTGCCGGTGTTGACCGGATGGAACGCGTCCACATCCTTTTCCGGAGGAATGGCGTCAATGACTGCCTTTTCGTCAAGGTGCTTGGGCAGGGGAAGCTGAACGAGAATGCCGTGGATTTTTTCGTTTTTCTTCAGCTCCTCGATTTTTGCGAGAAGCTCGTCCATGGTGGTTTCCTCGGGCATTTCGTGAACCTCGGAATAAAATCCGACCTCTCCGCATCCCTTTTTCTTATTGCGCACGTAAACCTGTGACGCCGGATCGCTGCCCACGATGACAACCGCCAGTCCCGGCTTCACGCCGGTTTCCGCTTCAAACGCAGCTGAGCGTTCCGCGATGCTCGCACGCGCGCTTGCCGAAATTTTTTTCCCATCAATGATGTGTGCCATTTTCTTCCTCCGTTTTGGTAGTGTTGTCGTTTTCGGAACTGTTTTTTTCTTCCTCCGGCTTGTCCGATGGTTCCCGGAGACCCGTGTAGACAGGCGTATATTCCTCATCGGAAACTGACGCGCGGGACGCGGCCTTTGCCTTTTTGGTGAAGTACACCATCAGGACGATCCCGAGAATGCAGGAGACAAAGCCGACGCCCTGTGAAATCCGCAGATTGCCGAGCATCAGACTGTCGGTCCGCAGCCCTTCAATCAGCATCCGTCCGAAGCCGTACCAGATGAGATACGAACAGAACATCTGTCCGTCGAATTTCTTCTTTTTGTAGATGCAGAATACAATCACCAGTGCCGCCAGATTCCAGAGGGACTCGTACAGAAACGTCGGATGGACGTATTTTTCCATATCCCAGACGCCGGTGGCAATGCCGGTATTGGTGTAGCTGTACAGAATTCCCATCCGCCAGGGAAGGGTTGTTTCGGAACCGTAGGCCTCGATGTTGATGAAGTTCCCCCAGCGGCCGATGACTTGTCCAATGAGAACGCATGGGACGAGAATGTCGAACAGCTTGAGAAACTTGATTTTGCGTTTCCGTGCAAAGAGATAGGCGGTGAGCAGGCCGGCGAGAATTCCTCCGTAAATGGCAAGCCCGCCTTCCCAGATTGCGATGACGTTTTTCAGGGTTTCCCAGATGTTCCGGAACAGATTCGGTGCGTCCGTGACCAAATAGCTGTCCCATTTGAAAATCACGTAATACAGTCTGGCACCGAGAACGCCGAAGATAATGATCACAAACGCAAGGTCAATCATGTCGTCCTGGGAAATTCCTTCAAACTTGCCGAGGTGAAGGGCGTACAGGACGGCCAGAACCATGCCGCAGGTGATGAGGATGCCGTACCAGGCGATGTCGCGTCCGAAAAGCGAAAACGCCACTTTGTCGATGTGGAACGGCTCGATTCCGAGACCCGGAAAGGAAATGTAATACATAAGTGGATCCTTCTGTTGTGATTATTTTGTTTCCGCCTGATAAATGCGGGAGGTTTCGCCCCACGGATGATAGCCTGTCCCGATGCAGGCGAAACCAAAATGCTCGTAATAGCCGATGTGGTCGGTGGCCAGATACAGATGAGGGTAGCCGAGATGTCCGGCGTCGCGGCGGCAGCGCTCGATGAGGAGCTGTCCGTAGTTATTGCCGCGGAAATCCGGCTCGATAAAGAGCGCGCACAGCCACGGACACAGGTCCATCCGGCTGATGAAATCGTTTGGAATCAGGCCCGCACAGCCGACGATGACACGTTCTTTCTCCGTGCCGTCCTGAACCAGCAGATACCACTGCGGGAGTTCGGAATCCGAAGCAATCGCGTTTCGCATACAGTCATCGTAAACC
>JBJFGC010000257.1:0-2985 GCA_051892315.1 Eubacteriales bacterium | reverse complement strand
AAGTGGCCATTCTGTATGGTTCGTTCCTTCAGGCCATCATCAACTTCCTTCTCGTCGCGTTCTGTGTGTTCGTAATGATTCGTGCCATCAACCGCGTGAAGGATACCGTCACGAAGAAAGAAAAGGAAGAGGCTGAAAAGGCCGCAGCGGAAGCTGCTGAAGCTGCCGCTGAAGCCGCTCCGGAAGAACCTTCCGAAGAAATTCTCCTCCTTCGTGAAATCCGTGATTCCCTGAAAAAATAAAAATTTTTTGGTAAAACTTCATAAAGCACAAAAGCCGGGCGCAGATGGATTCCATCTGCGCCCGGCTTTTGTCTTTTTATGGCCTGTCCATTTTCTCTCACGCGCAGCAATTCATTTTCCCTGAAATTCTCCCAGTACGGCTTCGTATGACGGACGATTTCCAGCGAGAATGGAGCAGGGGCAGTCGAGGGTCACGGGACTGCCATCGAATTGGGTGATCACACCGCCGGCTTCCTCAATGAGAAGGGAACCAGCCGCAAAATCCCACGGAGAAAGGCGGTATTCAAAGAAAATGTCAACTGCGCCGGACGCAATGGAGGCGAGGTCCAGTGCGGCCGAACCGGACCGGCGGATGTCATGCGTGTGCAGGAACAGCCACTTCGCTCGCGCAAAGGTCGCGTCGCAAAGCTCTTCACGGTAGTAGGGTGACGTGCCGAAGCAGGACAGAGCGTTGGGAAGCTCTCGTTCGGAGACGTGAATCGGAGAGGTACGGCCGCCGCTTTGGAGAAACGCGCCATGTCCCCGCTCTGCGACGTACATCCGATCCTGATACGGGTTATAGACGGCGCCGTACACCATGCACCCACCGTCGCAAACACCGACCGAAATGGCGCTGGCACGATAATTGTGAATAAAATTGGTCGTCCCGTCAATCGGGTCAAGGATGACGCAGAGCTTTTTCGCCAGAGCCTCCATCGGATTCTTGTCGGATTCCTCGCCGATGATGACCGCCTCCGGCAGCGTGGCGCGGATTCTTTCGCAGATAAAATTCTGTACAGCAACGTCATAGGCCGTGACAAAATTGGCTTCTCCCGCCTTGCACTCGATGGTCTTGTCGATTTCATGCGCCGACAGGATAATGTCGGATGCCTCGCGCATCATTTCCGGAATCCATTCGTACATCATGTTGTATCTCCTAACGTTCTTGTTTTTTGAATATTTTGATTCCTCCATAATCGGTGACCGGTCCGTCGTACAGAGAAACCATGCGATATCCGTTTGCACGGACAAATCGTTCCAGGACGTCCCGAGAGCGAAGTCCGACGGTGTTTCCGTACAGATAAATCGTGCCGTCGAAGAAGCCGGATGCGCCGCCGAGAAAGCCGCAGTCGTATCCGGGGAGTGAAATTCCGCCGCTTTTCAGCAAAAGATGGGGAATCTCCTCATGCTCAAGCACCTTCGCAATGCCGCAGTCGAAGGTCAGCACCGCCGCGTCCGTCACAAGGCACGAGCAGGCGGCGTATCCCTGCTTTACCGGAATTACCCGGTATCCGTGCGCCGCCGCGCAGGCAAGCAGGGAAGGCGAGACCGCGTCCGGCCGGCAGAGCAAAAAATCCTGTCCCACAGCTGCGTTGAACCCAACATCCATAGGATACACGGAGCCGCGCGGTTCCTCGCATGGATGCAGCGAGAAACCTCCGAGGCGCGCGAGACGCTCCAGAAGCGCCGTATGGGCGTCGTAGTACGTCTGCGGAAGAAACATCCGGTTTTGCAGAACCGAAAAAATCATGTCAGGATGGCTTCGCACCGGCTCCGCGAGAGACGGATCCGGCGGGAGAAACAGTACCTCCCCGAAGATTTTGTGAAGATTTTTCCGTACCGCCTCCGGTACCGCGACAGAAACAACACAGAACCGATCGTCCCCGCTCATTCGGGCTTGAGGGTGCCGTCCGTTTCCAGAAGATCGGCACGGCAGAGATCCCGCGCAAACGTGAGTTCTTCCGGACGGCGCAGGAGCCAGACACCAACCTCAAAACCGTATCCATGCAGCTCCTTCACGTATTCTTCCGATGCGCGGCGAATTTGGGAGGAGACCCAGGAGGTCATTTCGTTTGGGTAGGGAATCCACACCGTTGTCCGGTGTCCGCGGGTGCGGTCGAGAACGTCGCGGAAATTGGACGTCCCCATGACACCGTCGTAATGAAATTCCGCCTTCGGAAACCGTTCACTCACCTCCGCAAAGGACGCAGCGTTCGCGCAGGTGAAGCCGACAAAGGCACCCGCGTCCGTTTGTTCAATGTCACGGTAAAGGGATTCGCGCTGTTCGGGCGTAAAATGTTCGTAGCAGTTGTCGATTTTCAGCGGAATTCCGGCGGTTTTCGCAAGCGCGAGGGCTTCAGAAAAGAGGGGGATTTTCGTCCCACGGAAGGATTCCCCCTTCCACAGACCGAAGTCCAGCGCGCATGCCTCTGCATAGGTCATATCCGCAATCCGGCGGTTTTCGGCCGGCTGTCCGTCGGCAGTGCGGCCGGTGCGGCCAACGGTGGAGTCATGCAGAACCACACAGCGACCGTCGGCGGTGAACTTCAGATCCAGTTCGATCATATCGTATCCCTGTTTTACGGCTGCCTCAAAGGCCGGCATGGTGTTTTCCGGCGCATCCGTTCCCACACCGCGGTGCGCTTCCAAACGAATGGTATTTGTCATGGAACTACCTCTATCTTACGATTTGTGAAAAAACTTCCATAAATGTCAAAAACCCCCTGCCAAGCAAGGAGTTTTAAGCGACGTATTCAAGAAACTTACGCACGGGTAATCTTACCGGAACGCAGGCAGCGAGAACATACGCTGACCGTGGTATGAACGCCGTCAACAACGGCCTTTACCTTCCGGATGTTCGGTTTCCACGCTCTGTTTGTTTTGCGGTTCGAGTGAGATACATTGCAGCCGAATGTCACGCCTTTTCCGCAGATGCAGCACTTTGCCATTTTCGTTACACCTCCCATGGATCATTATACAAGTC
>JBJFGC010000256.1:0-12162 GCA_051892315.1 Eubacteriales bacterium | reverse complement strand
AAAAAAAGCTTTCCCCCGCACCCCCTTCAAAAAACTTCAAAAAATAAGAAAACAACGTTTGTGCAGATTTTTTGATTGATTTGCACGGTACCTTGCCCATTCCTTTTTTGGAAAGTTTTTGAGGGTGGGTGTAGTTACGCTCCCTGGCGAACTCGCCTTGAAAAACGAACAAAATTTACAATTTCGTAAACATTGCACGAATAAATGAGTGTAAAATAGAAGAACAAGCGCAGCGAAGCACTCCCGCAAAAGGGAGGGCTTCTGCGTTGTGGAGAGAGTTGCTATGAACGTATTCGACCAATATTCCCCGTTCATCCGGGAATTTATCTACAGTCATGGCTGGGACGCCCTGTCGCCGGTTCAAGTGTCGGCGGCGGAGATTCTCTTTGGCGCCGACGCCAACCTTCTGCTTCCGTCGCAGACCGCTTCCGGCAAGACGGAGGCCGCGTTTTTCCCCATCCTGTCCGAGTTTTACGAAGATATGCCGACCTCCATCGGCGCCATCTACATCGCGCCGCTGAAATCCCTCATCAACGACCAGTTCGGGCGCATTTCCGAGCTTTGCGACGAGACCGGCATTCCCGTCTATCACTGGCACGGAGACGTGGCGCAGTCCCACAAAACGAAAGCGCTCAAGAACCCGCGCGGCATTTTGCAGATTACGCCGGAATCGCTGGAATGTATGCTCATGACCCGCTCGTCCGACCTCATCCGTCTGTTCGGCGACCTGCGCTACGTCGTCATCGACGAAATCCACACCCTCACCGGCTGCGACCGCGGGAACCAGATCATCTGCCAGCTCGCGCGTCTGCGCGGCAAAACGGGCGCGTCGCCCCGCCGCATCGGACTGTCCGCGACGCTCGGGGACATGTCCCGTGCGGCCCAGTGGCTGGGCGCGGGGAGCGGACGCGACACGGTCATCCCGGACATTCCGCCGGCAAAAATCCGGTGGCGGTTGGGGATGGAGCATTTTTACATCAACGGACCGGACGTCGCCGACCTTCCCACGCCGGAAGGGAACCGCCGGAAGGAAGAAATCACGATGGATCCGGGCTTCGAGTACATTTACGAGGCCACCAAAAACAAAAAAGCGATTGTCTTTTCCAATTCGCGTGAGGAGACGGAGTACATCTGCGCGACCCTGCGGGAAATCGCGGAATACCGGCACGAGCCGGACGTTTTCCTGATTCACCACGGATTTCTGTCGGCGAGCATCCGCGAGGAAGCCGAAATGAAAATGAAGAACGACGAAATCAAAGCCGTCGCCTGCGCCACGGTCACGCTGGAGCTGGGGATTGACATCGGCCGGCTGGAACGCGTGATTCAGCAAGGGTCGCCGAACACGGTGTCGTCGTTTCTGCAGCGGCTGGGGCGGAGCGGACGGCGCGGCGACCCGCCGGAGATGATGATGGTGTTCCGCGAGGAGACCGCGCTGCCGAACACGCCGCTGCCGCAGCTGATTCCGTGGAACCTTCTGCAGGCCATCGCGATTGTGCAGCTGTACATTGAAGAACGCTTCATCGAGCCGCCGGCCATCCGGCACTGTCCGTACAGCCTGCTGTTCCAGCAGACGCTGTCCATCGTGGCGGCAAGCGGCGCGATTACGGCGAAGGAGCTGGCGGCGCGGGTGCTGTCGCTGCCGCCGTTTGCACACATTGAGGAAGGGGACTACAAAACTCTTCTTCTGTCGATGCTGAACAACGACTGGCTGGAAATGACCGACGAGCGGGAGCTGATTGTAGGTCTGCGGGGCGAAAAGCTGACAAACTCGTTCAAGTTTTACGCGGTATTCAAGGATTCCGAGGACTACACCGTCCGGTGCGAGTCGGACGAAATCGGCGTCATCACGACCCCGCCGCCGGTCGGCGACCGGTTTGCGCTGGCGGGACGGGTCTGGGAAGTGGAGGAGCTGGACATTCCGCGGCACCTCATTTACGTCAAGCGGGTGAGCGGGAAAATGGAGATCAGCTGGCCGGGCGACGTGGGCGAAATCCACACGCGGATTCTCGAGCGGATGCTGCAGGTTCTGCGCGAGGACACGGAATACCCGTACCTGCGCGAGGGTGCGCTGAAGCGGCTGCGGGTAGCGCGCGCGGTCGCACGCAACACAGGTGTCACGACCAACTGCATTCTCCCGCTGGGCGGCTACACATGGGTGCTGTTCCCGTGGCTCGGGACGCGGAGCTTCCGGACGCTGCGCCGCTACCTCACGCGCAACGCCGGCCGCTACAAGCTGACGGGAATGGAGTTCGAGGGCTGCTACTACATGACCTTCAAGCTCGAGGGCGGCCGCGGCGACGACATGATGCGTGAGCTGTTCCAGAAAATCGCGCAGGACGGCATCGATCTGGACTCCCTCATCAGCCCCACCGAAGCTCCCGTCTTTGAAAAATACGACGAATACATCCCCTCCGACCTCCTCCGCAAAGCCTACCGCGAAGACAAACTCCGCGCCGACGAAATCGAAAACCGTGCGCGCGGGGAGGGGATCAAATGATGTGAGTTCGAAGGTTTTTCGGGGAGGGCTTTTTGAAAAAAGCCCCTCCCCGAACCCCACCTCAAAAACTTTCAAAAAAATGGACAGGGTGCAGTGCAAATCAGACTAAAAATCTGCACAAACGTTGTTTTCTCATTTTTTAAAGTTTTTTGAAGGGGGTGCGGGGGAAAGCTTTTGTTCACAAAAGTTTCCCCCGCAAATCCCATCTCTCTCACGTTAAAAAACTTTCCTTTCGAGGTGAAATTATGCCTGATTTTATTTCTGTGCGCGGGGCGCGGATGAACAATCTCAAAAACATTGACGTGGACGTGCCGCGGGACAAGCTGGTTGTGTTTACCGGACTGTCCGGCTCGGGAAAGTCGTCGCTGGCGTTCGACACCATTTATTCCGAGGGGCACCGGAGGTTTGTGGAGTCCCTGTCCTCGTATGCCCGCATGTTTCTGGGGCAGCTGGACAAGCCCGACGTGGACTCCATCGAGGGACTGTCCCCCGCCATCTCCATTGACCAGAAGACGACGTCCAAAAACCCGCGTTCCACGGTCGGCACCGTCACGGAAATTTACGACTACCTCCGCCTTCTGTACGCCCGGCTTGGTGTTCCTCACTGTCCCGTGTGCGGCCGTGAGATCCGGCAGACCTCCACGGATGTGATTATTGACAAAATCATGGAGCTGCCCATGGGGACGCGGTTCATGATTCTCTCGCCCGTCGTGCGCGGAAAAAAGGGGCGGCACGAGAAGGTTTTCGCCGACGCGAAGAAAAACGGCTACGTCCGCGCCCGCGTCGACGGCATCGTCTATGACCTGTCGGAGGACATCGAGCTGGACAAGAACCTCCGTCACACCATCGAGCTGGTGATCGACCGGCTTGTCCTGAAGGACGGCATCCGCGGCCGGCTCTCCGATTCGGTCGAGTGCGCGCTGCGGGAATCCGAGGGCTCCGTCATCTGTGCGACCGTCCCGGGCCGCGGCGACGCCGTTCCGGCGGAACCGGAGGAGACGGAGTTTTCCACCAACTACGCCTGCCCCGAACACGGCATCAGCTTCGGCGAGCTGGAACCGCGCATGTTCTCCTTCAACAACCCGTTCGGCGCGTGTCCGACCTGTACCGGTCTGGGCGTTCTCCGCGCGGTCGATCCGGAGAAAATCATTCTCGACAAGTCCCTGTCCCTCCGGAACGGCGCCATTGTCGTCAACGGCTTCAAGTCCCTTACCGAGGACAGCTGGAACGGCCCTCTCGTCGCTGCAGCCATTGAAAAGTACGGCGCCACGCTGGACATGCCCATTCAGGATTTCCCGAAGGAGGCCTACGACGTTCTCCTGCACGGTCTTCCGGAGAAGCTGACCGTCACCCGTTGGTTCGGCGACCGCAGCCAGACCCAGACGACCCAGTTCGACGGCATCCTGCGCATGATTGCAAACCGCAGCGACCCGAACGCCTGGGATCCCGAATATTACGAGCAGTTCCTGACCGACACGGTCTGCCCGGAATGCGGCGGCGCGAAGCTGCGAAAGGACGCGCTCGGCGTGACCATTGGCGGAAAGAACATTCACGAGTTCTGCACGATGTCCGTGGCGGAGTCGCTGGAATTCACGGAGTCCCTGCAGTTCACGGACACCGAAATGCAGATTGCGCGGGAAATTCTCAAGGAGCTGAAAAGCCGTCTCGGATTCCTTGTCAGCGTGGGCCTGAACTATCTCACGCTGGCCCGAAAGTCCGCGACGCTGTCCGGCGGCGAGGCGCAGCGCATCCGTCTGGCGACGCAGATCGGCTCTTCCCTCGCAGGAGTTCTGTACATTCTGGACGAGCCGTCCATCGGGCTGCACCAGCGGGACAACGGCAAGCTCATCGCCACGCTGAAAAACCTGCGCGACCTCGGCAACTCCGTCATCGTTGTCGAGCACGACGAGGAGACGATGCTGGCGGCGGACTACATCATAGACATCGGACCGGCGGCAGGCGTCCACGGCGGCGAGGTCGTGGCGTACGGCACGCCCGAGGAAGTAGCGGCCTGCACCTCCTCCGTGACCGGTGATTTTCTCTCCGGCCGTCGGAAAATCAAGGTTCCGGAGGTACGCCGCGCAGGGAACGGCCACTGCCTGACCGTCGTCGGGGCGCGGGAGAACAACCTCAAAAACGTGACCGTGGACTTTCCGCTCGGCTGTTTCGTCTGCGTGACGGGGGTGTCCGGCTCGGGAAAGTCGTCGCTGGTCAACGCGGTTCTGTACCGGACGCTGGCGCGGAAGCTCATGCGCGCGGTGACGTATCCGGGGGTACACGACGAGATCCGCGGCATCGAATACCTTGATAAAATCATCGCGATCGACCAGTCCCCCATCGGGCGCACGCCGCGGTCCAATCCGGCGACGTACACCGGTCTGTTCAACGACATCCGGGCGCTGTTTGCCAAGACCCCGGGCGCGAAAATGCGCGGCTACACGAGCGGGCGGTTCTCGTTCAACGTGAAGGGCGGCCGGTGCGAGGCGTGCGAAGGGGACGGTGTCAAGAAGATTGAAATGCACTTCCTCTCGGACGTATATGTGACGTGCGACGTCTGCCACGGCAAGCGTTACAACCGGGAAACGCTTGAGGTAAAGTACAAAGACAAGAGCATTGCGGACGTACTGGAAATGACGGCGGCGGAGGGAGTGGAATTCTTCCGTGACCTTCCGAAAATCGCGGGTCGTCTGCAATGCCTGTGCGATGTGGGGCTGGGCTACGTGAAAATCGGTCAGTCCTCGACGACGCTGTCCGGCGGCGAGGCGCAGCGGGTCAAGCTGGCGACGGAGCTGTCGCGCCGCTCGACGGGCAAGACCATCTACCTCTTGGACGAACCGACCACCGGTCTGCATTCCGCGGACGTGGAGCGTCTGATAGCGATTCTCCAGCAGCTTGTGGATGCCGGCAACACGGTCGTCGTCATCGAACACAACCTCGACGTCATCAAATCCGCGGACTACATCATCGATATGGGGCCCGAAGGCGGCGACGGCGGCGGTACCGTCATCGCAGCCGGCACCCCCGAAGAAGTCGCCCGCTGCCCCCGCTCCTACACCGGCCAGTACCTGCGCGGGAAGCTGGGAATGGAATAAGCATTCATCCGGGGGAAATCCGACAAAATTGGGTGCAGACCAAACCGTCTGCACCCAATTTTATTTTTCACATCCATGCCAAAGGAAAAGCCTTGAGGACAAGGAGCAGGGGCCCCTCCTTCTCACTCCAACACAAAATCATCGTCGCAGGTAACCAAAACCAGACCGGGGAGCTTGGCAAAGTCCTCGGACGGGATGGAGAGGACAGGGGTATCGAGAAGGGTGTCCTCGTTGACGATGCCGAATTGGAAGGCAACCGACAGAAGCTCACGCAGTTCGCGCGGCCTTGCCATGGGGTCAAACACCGCAAATTCGCCTGCAGCCGTACACGGGTAGAGAGACACAAGTTCTTCTGCCTCCTCGGGCTCCAGTCCGGCGGTTCCTTTGATGGTGTAGAAGGACTGCATCTTGTTTCTCTGCCATTCGTCGGTGATTTCGTCTAGGCGCAGGCTGTTTTTCCATACCATCACCGGAAGGGCCTCGTAGCCGAGAACGCTCTTTTTCCCCTGAAAGAGCGTCGTCAGAGGGCCGTCGCTGATGGACGCGCAGCTTTCCCCGTCTTCGCCGCGGACCGCGCCGCCGTTGATCACGCACTTCACGGCGATCTGGTTCTCATGCCCTTCCACAAGCGCGAGACCTTCCTGCCAGATGGACGTGACGAAATCGATGGTTTCCACCTGAGCCGCCATATCTTCCGTGAGAATTTCGTCTTCCGTCAGACCGAAGTATCCGCGAATGGCGCTGTTCAGCAGGGACGATTCCAACACCACCCCTTCTTTTTCCGGAACCTCCGGTTCTTCCAAAGCGGGTGCTTTCACAAGCTTCACGGGCGGATGATCCTCCGCAGGCGTCAGATCGTCGGCATACTCCACGTATTCCAGATTCGGGAACTGCGCAAGGTCGTCTGCGGAAAGGTCGATAACGGTGCCGTCGTACAGGGTATCGAGGTTGGCGATGCCGTATTCGACGGCAATGCGGGCGATTTCCGCCAGTTCACGCGGCTTTGCATACGGGTCAAGGATGGCAAGCGCAGCCACAGCGGTATTCGGGAAAAGAACATTCATCTCCGCGACGGCCCGTTCGGTCAGCGTAGGATCGGCGGAGTCTTTCAGGGTATAGAACGATCTCACCTTATTCTGCTGCTGTTTGTCCGTGATGGGAGAGAGGTCGAAATACTGGGCGCGTATGACCTCCGGGAACAGATCATATCCAAACCCGTCATAGAAATCCTCGTCCGTTTGCGTTTGCGTATGCGCTGCGCCGGGAAGAAAACCGCCGTTGATGACGCACTTCACGGCCGTTTTGCCGGCCAGTTCCCCGTCGAGCAGTCCGTTGAACTTCGACAGGCCAATGCGGATCGTGCGGACCTGTTCCAGCAAATCCGCGGTCAGCGCCTCCCCTTCGTCCAGACCGAAATACTGCCGCAGGGCGTTCTGCAGAATCTCCGTTTCTATCTGCTTCTCCGCCTCTCCGCTCCGGTTTTCCCACACAAAGGTCGCGCGGGACAGTCCGTGCCATCCGGTTATCTGCGTCGGCAGAGCCGCGGCCACGCTTCCGGCCATCATCACCGCCGCGCAGGCCAGTGCCGCGGCCATCAGGTTCCGTTTGCTTTTCATGAAACATTCCTCCGTTTCTTTTTTTTGTATTTTGGGTTCTACAAGTACAGTATAACACAGATGTCTACTTTTGTCAATAGTAGATTAAACTTTTTTTCCTGTATGTTTTCTGAGGCTCTGCTCCGGAAACGGCACCCGCAGGAAAAGGAAAAGACCTTACGGAAATCCGTAAGGTCTTTGTCCAACTGAAATTCTGAAATTTTAGCCTTCCATGTAAACATCGACGACCTTCTGCATCACCTTGTTCAGAGCCTTCTCCTGCTTCTTGTAGGTCGAGGTGATATCCGTGGAGTTTTTCGCGAGCATCTGACGGAACATGTACGGCAGAGAAGCCAGATTTTCTCCGAACTGGAAGGTGAACTCAAGCTTTCTGCCTGCCATGATGATGTCGATGATTTCTGCGGTCGTGGGTTCCGCCGAGTAACGGCTCTTGAGCGCCTGGTCGTAGTACGCCGGGAACACCGTCTTATAGGATTCCGCGCAGAGCGCCTCAAAGATAATACCGGTTACATCCTTGTCCGCATCGGTGATGGTCTTCGGTATCGCAAAGACGGAGAACTGGTCCCACGCGTTGGTGTAGTAATCCGTCTGCGCTTCGTCAAACTTCGGAAGCGGAAGAATGCCGTACTTGTCCTCCATGTCGCCGAGAGATTCGGTCGTTTCACCGAAATAAAGCTGCGTCATGGCAATCTTGCCTTCCGCGAACGCCCGCGGAACGTCGCGCCAGTCGCCGGTGCTGTTCTGATAGGTGCCGTTTGCGTCGTAGGAAAGCGTAAGCGCCTTTTCCAGAGCGGAAATGGTCTTTTCGTTGAAGAACGTGATTTCAAACGTACCGTCGTCGTTGATGACCGCAACATCAAGGTCAAGTGCGGCCAGCCATACGTCCGTTGTATTCAGGCCGAGGAACACAGAGTAGCCGTGAATATCGTTGCGGTCGTGGATGCCGTCGCCGTTGGTGT
Source organism: Eubacteriales bacterium (assembly GCA_051892315.1). GTDB lineage: Bacteria > Bacillota > Clostridia > Oscillospirales > CAG-272 > UMGS1696. The sequence goes on along the minus strand of JBJFGC010000256.1, from coordinate 3,998 downwards.
CTTCCCAGATGCCCGTCGTGAGGGACTGCATCTTCTCAATCGTCCACGAGCCGTCAAAGACCAGGTCGTACAGATCCTGACCGCTCATGCCATAGCGTTCCCAGATGTTGTAGTTGAAGAACATACCGTAAGTATACTGCAGCGTGGAGATGGAAAGGTCACTGTTGATGGCGTAGAGCTTCCCGTTGATGGTCGCCGGATCGTTGGCCAGCTGGTTGTGCCACGGCTGCGTGAGGTCAACGTAGGGAACGTCGCACCAGTTGTAAAGCACGCCGCCCATAATCGGTACGTACGCCTTGAAATCCCAGAAACCGACAACATCGTACGCGTAAGTACCGGAGGTCACGACGGTTTTTACATTGTCATACGGATAATCGGAGGTGACAAGAGACTCAATCTTGACGTCAAAACGGTCTTCGATGCGAAGGTTCCGGTCGTATACGGCGTCGTTGGTCGCTTCCCCGGTCAGTTCCTCAGAGGTAATTTCGTATTCCTTGGTCTGCTCCACTGCAATAATATACGAGCGTCCGTCAAAGGTGCGTTCGGGCAGATTATCCGGAATGAGGGCTCGCTGCTCAGCGGGGGAGAGATCTTCCACATCGGTTTCTTCCCCGGTTTCCGTACCGGAAGAAACGGCGGAGGGGTCCGTGGTGGGCTGGGTTTCCGCGTTCTCCGTTCCCTGGGAGCACGAAGTCACGACGGACGTGAGCATCAGAAAAGCAAGGAGCAGGGGCAATACGCGTTTTTTCATAAATTACCTCCATATAAATGGTGAAATAAAATTCGAACCGCAGAAACGATTTTGCATATATATACATCGCTCGGATACGACCGCCGCTCAGCCGCAGACGTTTTTCCGGATCCGCAAAATTTATACCAAAACAACTCTCCACGATTCCTACCCAAATAATAGCATATTCGTGTTGAAAAGTCAATAGAAAATCAACGGTTGTTATAATTAAATCAAAAAAATCAACTTTTTTGTTAAATTTTCAACCCCTGCTTTTTCCTTGGTTCCTTCTCCGGCTCCGCGCAAAAAGACGTCTTCCGGAAGACGTCTTTTTGAAAAAAATTACATAACAATCCATCGATGAAGCATAAACCGCGGGGCTCAGAAGCCCAGCTGCATCATGTCGTCCGTTCTGGGACGTGCGGACACCTCCGCCGCGTCTTCCGGACGGAAAATCACAGCGTCGCGCAGGTTCCGCACCTCTCCGGTGAAGCAAAGAACGGCAAGAGGGCGGAAAACCGCGCAGGCCGCGGCCATCGAACGCGCGGAATCCACCGTTTCGGAGGAGGTCAGCACCACCGGCGCGGCTTTGGCCAGCTCAGCCGTCAGCGAGAACTCTCCGCCGCGGCGGATGACGTTGCAGCCCCTTGTGAACGACGCCTGCCCGAGCAGCATCACCTCGGGCGTGTCGGAGGTCAGGAAATTGTAGACCATCCCGTCCGCGAGGCTCTGTCTGCTTGGGTCGACGACCACCTGACTCCCGATGACGCGCACACCGGAACGGTACTGCCGGTGATCCTCCGTCACGCCGAAACAGGTCAACCCCTCCGGACCGGCGCGCATAAGGGACAGAGCTTCGTACAGATTGTCCCGCTCCTCGTTTGTGTCGGCGGCAACGAGAACCTTCGTGATCCCGCACTTCATCATCTCCTGAAGACAGCCGAAAATCGCCACGCTGCGGTCCGTGCTCCCGCACATGAGGGTGAACCGACGCCGCGCGGCCAGCCGTCCGACGCATGCAGCGCCGGTCCGGCGCATGGCCGGATACGCCGCCAGGGCCTTTTCCAGCGCGTCCGCATCAAACGTTCCGCCGTTCCCGTACGCTTTCGTCACGCCGGTCATGGAAATCTGCGTCCCGACGCCGCCCGGCAGCTCAAAATCCTGCGCGAAAAACGCGCCGCACGAAAAAATTCCGCCGACCGCCTCGCGTATCGCCTGTCCGGTGTCCCCCGCTCTGCGTCTGTTTTTCGCCATGATTCCGCCTCCTTTTCCACTTCTGTTAAAATTATAACACAAAATCCGCGATATGTCCACAAAAACTGCGCCATTCCCTGAAAATATTCAAAAATCCACCATTGACCCGCGTGCGGTGAAATGGTATAATTTAGCCTGAAAAAAAAGAAAAGCCGCGCGGGAAACTTTTTTCCAAAACTCCCCGCGGGAACTTTCTACCAAGCAAAAAAGGCGGTACCTATGGAACGGAAAAATACGTCAAAGGGAATTTTGTTTTTGATCACAGCGGCAGTTGTGTGGGGCTTTGCGTTTGTGGCGCAGCGGCTGGGGGCGGACCACGTAGGTGCGTTTACGTTCAACGGAGCGCGGTTTCTGCTCGGCACGCTGTCGCTGCTTCCGGTGATTCTCTTGTTTGAGAAGGGCGCAAACGACGCAGGACGGCGGAAGGTGACGCTTCGGGCAGGGCTTGCGGCCGGGTGTCTGCTGTTTCTCGCGTCGTTTCTGCAGCAGGTTGGGATTGAATGGACCGATTCTGCCGGAAAGTCGGGCTTTATTACCGGTTTGTATATGATTCTTGTGCCCCTTTTTGGAATTTTTCTGGGAAAGCGCACCAATCTGCAGTCGTGGATCGGCGCGGCGCTCGGCGTTCTCGGGCTGTACCTCATCTGCATGGACGGCGGTGCGCTGACGTTCACGAAAGGGGACGCGGTGCTGGTTGGCTGCGCGGTGATTTTTGCGCTGCACATTCTGGTGATCGACCATTATTCTGCGGAGATTTACTCTCTCCGGTTTGCGATGCTTCAGTTTGCTGTGTGTACGCTTCTGAACTGGGTCTGCGCCCTTCTGTTCGAGGACATCTCCCTGACCGGTCTTTCCGAGGCGGCGCTTCCCATTCTCTACTGCGGGATTATGTCGGTGGGTGTGGCGTACACCTGCCAGATTCTCGGGCAGAAGTACTCCGAGCCGGCGGCCGCGTCAATTCTGCTGTCGACCGAATCGGTCTTCTCCGCCATCGGCGGCGCGCTGATTCTGCATGAGCGCATGGCGCCGCTTGCCTACGTCGGCTGCGCGTCCATTTTCGCGGGGATTCTTCTGACGCAGATCAAGCTGGAATTCGGGCGCGGGAGGAAGAAGGCATGAGTGTACGTACAAGAAAACTGATCTCGTGGAATGTCAACGGGTTCCGGGCGGTTTTAGGAAAGGGATTCGCGGAGTTCTTCACGGCGGAGGACGCGGACATTTTCTCGATTCAGGAGACAAAAATGCAGCCCGGGCAGGCGGATTTTGACCCTGTGGGTTACTTCGCGTACTATTCGAGTGCAGTGAAGAAAGGGTACTCCGGTACGGCGGTTTTCACAAAGGAGGAGCCGGACCATGTTTCTATGGCATTGGGCCGGACAGCCGCTACGCGGACGAGGGACGGCTGCTGACGCTGGAATATCCGTCGTTCTATCTGGTGAACTCGTACACGCCGAACGCCCAGCGGGAGCTGACCCGTCTTGACTACCGGATGGCATACGAGGACGACCTGCGGGAGCATCTGTGTGCGCTGGACGCGAAGAAGCCGGTGATTCTCTGCGGGGACCTGAACGTTGCGCACGCCGAAATCGATTTAAAAAATCCGAAAACGAACGTTGGGAATGCGGGCTTCACGGACGAGGAACGCGGCAAGCTGACGGACCTCCTCGCCTCCGGTTTCACGGACACGTTCCGCTTTCTCTATCCGGACCGCACCGGCGCCTACACGTGGTGGTCCTATCTCTACAAGGCCCGCGAAAAAAACGTCGGCTGGCGCATCGACTATTTCATCGTCTCGGACCGTCTGCGGGAAAGTCTGCGGGATGCGAAAATCTATGCGGATGTTCCGGGAAGTGACCACTGTCCGGTGGGGGCCGTGCTGGAACTTTAGGCTGGCGCGGAACCAGAAATACGTCCAAAAATTCACTTGACAACTGCCCGTGCATATGCTATAATACCTACAATCATCATGGAAATGGAGGAACATGTCATTATGGACAGCGGCGATAGTACAGAC
>JBJFGC010000255.1:0-3008 GCA_051892315.1 Eubacteriales bacterium | reverse complement strand
CGATCCTCCCGGGTCAGAAAAACGTCGTGCTGGGCAGCCCGGTCCCGTTCATAGGAATATTCGCCGGATTCGTAGGCGCGCCCGGCGATGTACATCCAGCGGGCAAAGGTATCGTCGCACAGGTCGTTGTACGGGCGGATGGATTCGATCAGCTCGCAGACGGAAGCCGTTCCCCAGGGGATTCCGCGTTCGTTGGTATTGCAGAACTTTTCACGGCTCTGTCCGGTCAGAAAGTCCTCGAGATAGCCGTAGGCGTTGGCAAGAATGTCACGGTCGTCGTACCGCAGGCCGATGTAAAGGCAGCGGCAGACGCCGGTGGAGGAGGTAGGAATCTTTGCCTTGACGGTGTAATCCTTGGAATGCAGCTTTCCCCAGCCGCCGTACCGATCCTGTGTCACAAACAGCTCTTCGACAATATCGCTTGCCAGAAACTGCGGATACAGTTCCCCCACCCGCTCGTCCGTTTGGGGCACATCGAGAAGACCGGTCAGGATTTTATAACGGACCGCCGGATAGGGACAAAAATCATACAAGCGTTCGGCAAAGGTCCTGAGATCGGATCGGGTCAATCTTCGATCACCTCCTCCAACAGCAGTTTTTCCGCGAACACGCCGCGTTTTTCCGCTTTTTCCCGACGAATCCGGTCAAGCTCGGCGGCGGATACCCCGCGCGCAAGAGCAGCGGCGTAAATGACTTCGAGAAGGTCGGCCAGTTCCTCGACCCTCCCGTCGGCGTGATATTCCGCCAGCTCCTCGTCCAGCTTCCGGTCAAGCATCCGAAGGTATTCGTCGTCTCCAAGAACACGGATGCGGGCGTTCTGCCCGTTTTTTTGGATGATCCGGGGAATTTTGTCCCGGATGAGCTTATTGTATTTCATGGTTCTGCCGCTCCTTTTGCCGTACCAGCATGACGGCGGATTTTTGGGGAAGGGAAAGAGGAAAGGAACCGTCGGACTTCACATGCGTTTCGCAGCCATCGACCGAAAAGATTGTATAATCGCCGGAATCGCATACGGTAAGAGTCGTTTCGTCCGCACGGTTGTGAAGAAACCATAAATCCGCATCCGCCGTATAGGTGCGGCGAATCCGAACGTTCGGGCAGGCTTCCGCCAGAGGAAGCAGCGGTTCCGCGCCGCTTTTCCGGCAGGCTTCGGTGATTTCCGTCTCCGCGGTCCGCAGAACCTGTCGGGGGAATGTTCGGAGAAGCTCCGCGCAGAATTTGGTTTTCCTATCCGTTTCCACCACAACAATTTTCCCGTTCTTCTCCAGGAAATGCTGTATCCACCGCGCGGTTTCCGGCTCCGGCTCGGCGGAATCAAACAGAACGAGCGTGCGGAAACATTCGTAACCCGTAGCAATCCCGCCGTCGTCCACCGTACATCCGGTCAGGCCCGCTTCGTCGATCAAATCAAAATCCAGCTTATCGTTTTCGAGGAGCTCCAGCACGGTTCCGTACGCTTTTTCCAGAATCTGCACCGGTTTTGGCTGATGCGGCGCGACGATACACGGTCCGACGTCCCAATATTTGTGGTCCTGCGGCGTAAACCGTTCATAGGCGGCATTCATGGGAATCAGAACAAGGACGTCCGTCGAATGGGTTCCCGTACCGCAGAAAATCGACGCACGCGCAGCCTGTTCTTCAAATTCCAGCCGTTCTTTATCGTAGGAAGATCCATAGGCGTAGTAGGATGCAAGATGGCTGATTCCAAGCTGCATCTGATAATAGGCGGAGTTCAGGCGGTTTTCCGGCGTCGCCTGCTCGGGCGTTTTCCACCAGTTGTATTCCAGATGAAAGCTGGATTCGCTCATTGTAAACGGCTGTCCGGTCAGGTGCGCGGCGGACGACGCCGTTTTTTCGGCAGTCACATCCCGCGGTTCGGCGGCATACAGGCGGTCCACGCCCGGCATCTGCATCCGGCGCAGATGTCCGAAAAGATCGGCATTCAGACCAATCTGCATGGACAGCGTTTCTTCTCCGTACAAGTGACCGGTCATGCGGGTTCCATGGCGTTCACACCAGTCAGCAATACGGCCGAAATAATTTTCCCCAAACAGGCGGGCGGCACATTGCCAGTATTGACGGCGGCGCGCCGCAAAATCTCCCGTTGTGTCAAAGAAAAGGTCGACACAGTGTTCCGTCCAGTCGTTCGGAAGGAGCTTCTCCATCGGCTCGGTCCATGCGGCAACAGCGTTCTTTTCATGAAAATAAGAGGAACAGCCCTGCGTCGGAAGGCCGGGCTCGTCGGTGAAAAAGGCGGTAATTTTTCGGATCCGTTCCTCCCCAAGACGGCGCAGATAGGCTTCATGCGTAACCTCAAGAAAACGGTCCGTGACGTCCGCACGCATGAGGTCGACGTAAGGAACTTTATTTTCCGTCAGAAAAGAGACTGCACGGATATAAAAGGCGCAGATCCGGTATGTACGGTAACGCTCCGGTAAATCCCAACAAACGTCGGTTTCCGTTTGTTCCACGGGAAACCGGACGGCAGTATCGACCACTCCATCATCCCGCACCGGATACGCGGCGGCAAAGCGAAGCGTGCCCGTCTCCCGTTCCATCCTTCCTTTGCCGGCTCCTGCAGTTCTTGTCTGACAAACCAGACCCTTTACCTGATCTTCCGGATGTCCCTCAAGAACCCTGCGTCCGGCCGCTCCGCTCGGATAGGCCCGTTCATCGTAAATCCAGACTGCAAACCCACGCGCAAAACAGGCGTCAATAAACCTCCGCAAACCGTCCCAGGCTGCTTCCGTTTCAGGCGTTCCCGCGCCGAGGTAAGCGTCCAGCGAGCGGCTGCGATAATCCTCCTCGCTCTCCTCAGCCTCCGGACGGCGCGGAACCACTACATCCATATTGACGACAAAGCCGCCGAGTCCGTTCTGTTCCGCGGTATCGAGAAAAGCGGAAAGCTCAGGAGTGGTCTTTGGAAAATAGGAATGGATGATCTGTACCGGACGGCGGGACTTATCCGGATGTTTCAGTTTTTCACGAAGAAGTTCGGTGGTTGTCAT
>JBJFGC010000254.1:0-3009 GCA_051892315.1 Eubacteriales bacterium | reverse complement strand
GGTTTCGTATTGAATGTAGCCATCGGGAATGATGTCGGATTTCTTTGTCTGATTGCAGAGGACATCCAACGGCGTGTCGCCTTCAACAACCTTGTTTACACGGTAGATACCGGTTTCGAGGCCCTTGAATTCGAGCAATCTGGTCAGCCACTTGGGGGTGAGTGCGCCGTACTGCGGTTTTGTCTTTGTCACATTGGCTAAGTTATAAGCCTCTCTTACACCGAGTGCGTTGATCTTCTGTTCTTCGTTTGCCATAATAAATGACCTCCAAAATAAATTGAATAATGATATATGTATGAATTTTCACCTGACATATGGGGAAAATTTATAGCCATGCTCCTTCGTGCGAAAAAATGATATTCTTTGCCGCTTCCATGCCGCCTTTCAGGCTGTACATGACTCCCGTATATCCGGCTTCCCGCAGTGTGTTGATCGCCAGAATGCTTCGCTTTCCTTCCCTGCATATAAAAACCGTATCGATTTCGGTGTTCAGCTCCTTCTGTCTTCTCGCGAGCTGCCCGATGGGGATGACGAGGGCGTTAGGAAAGCGTTGAATCGCTCTTTCATGCGGTTCTCTTACGTCAACAAGCGTTATCGGATCGCCGTGCTGGATTCTGGCAGCCAGTTCCTCCGCTGTGATGGTTTCAACAGGGATTTCGTTTTCTGACTGCCTGAGTCCACAGAAATCCTCATAATCGAAGTCGGTGATTTCGGTGATGGTCGGGTTCTTTCCGCAAATCGGGCAGGTTTCGTTTTTCTGGATTTTCAGAACGGCGGAATGCAGATTCCATGTGTCAATGACGAGCATTTTGCCGATGAGCGTCTCACCGCCGCCGACAATCAGCTTCAGTACTTCATTTGCCTGTATGCTTCCGATAATTCCTGCCAGCGGACTGATGATTCCCCCTGCGGCACAGGTAGGAACGAGGCCGGACGGAGGCGGAGCGGGAAACTGACAGCGGAAACACGGACCCCTGCGCCCATCGAATACGCTGACTTGTCCTTCCAACTGATAAACTGCCCCGAATACCAACGGTTTGCCGAACAGCACGCAGGCATCGTTCAGCAGATAGCGGGCAGGATAATTGTCCGTGCAGTCCACGACAATGTCGTAATCTGTGATGAGGTCTGCAATATTGTCCGCGGCTAACTTCTCGGAAATGGTTTCGATTTTAATTTTCGGATTGATTGCCTTGATCGTATCTTTTGCGGAAGCGGTTTTCGGACGGTGCACGTCGCGGGTGCCGTGAATGACCTGACTTTGCAGATTGCCGACAGAAACTTCATCAAAATCCGCAATGCCGATGGTTCCCACACCTGCTGCTGCCAGATATTGTACAACGGGGGAGCCGAGTGAGCCAAGTCCGACGACAAGAACCTTTGCCGCCCGGATGCGTTTCTGACCTTTGACGCCAATCTCGCGGAGCATAAGATGCTTGTTGTACCGTTCGATGTCTGCATCGTCCAGCGTGATCTCTTTCCGCCGTTCCTCGGAGATCACGCTTTCTGGAACGCCCGTTTCACTCGGGACACCGCCTGCAATCACAGGCAGGAGAAGCACGCGGTCACTTTCGGCGAGGGTTACATCCAATTTGCTGTCTGAAACAGGGGTGTCATTGACATACAGCTTCACGAACGGACGGAGTGTTCCCTTTTCATCGAAAAGAACCGTCTTTGTTTCAGGATATTCGTTTTGCAGCGCAGCCAAAATATCACGCACCGACTCGCCTTCCAATTCCAATTTGGCTTTTCTGTTCACAAAGGCCCGCAGTGTCGCGGATATATATATTGTAATCTGCATAACAATTCTCCTTAAGTAAAAATATCTTCCGATACCACTATGGTGTCCGTCGGATGTTCCTTTACGAAACTGGCTGTTCCGACGCATGCTCCGTTTTTTACAGAAACAATCGGATAGGAATACCCGGGCAGCATATAAAGCACATCGGTGTTTGACGCATTTGCGTCATGATCAGGATGAGAATGATAGACACCAAGGATCTCGAACGCTTTTTCTTCCGCGGATGCCTCAGCCTTTACGATGGTAAGCGGATCCATCTGAAAATGTGCCTCATCGTCCGCTGTATTTTCAGCCGCGAGTATTTCACAGACGATTTTGAAATCCGCATACCTTCTGCCCAGTAAAATGCCGCAGCATTCACGTGGATAGGCGTTTTCTGCGCAAAGGTACATTTTCTGAAAGGTGTGATTCTGAAATATCAGCATAATGGTTTGCCATCCTTTGCTGGAAAAGAAATAGGAAACGGTGAATCGTCAGCTTGTCAATTTCCTGTAAACCTATATATATTATATATATTCTCGCTCGATATGTCCAATATGGCTTAAATATATCGTGATATAGCTTCAGCTTATAAATAAAAAAGCAATGCCTGCACTCTTCCGTAGATTGTATCCCTAAAAATCAACGCCGGAAAACAAAAAAAGTTAGACACATCACGGAAAAATTCCTCAAAAAGGATGTGTCTAACCACTTTTATCTTCTGTTTATAACCCCAAAGGTCGTTTTGTGCTCCCGCACAAAATCCATCTTACTTGGAAGCCTCTTCCACAGCAACAGCGCAGGCGACAGTCGCGCCGACCATCGGGTTGTTGCCCATGCCGATGAGGCCCATCATTTCAACGTGCGCGGGAACGGAGGAGGAGCCTGCGAACTGCGCGTCGGAATGCATACGGCCCATGGTGTCGGTCATACCGTAGGAAGCGGGGCCGGCTGCCATGTTGTCCGGATGGAGGGTACGGCCTGTGCCGCCGCCGGATGCAACGGAGAAGTACTTTCTTCCGTTTTCAACGCACCACTTCTTGTAGGTGCCGGCAACGGGATGCTGGAATCTGGTCGGGTTGGTGGAGTTACCGGTGATGGAAACGCCGACGTTTTCGAGCTTCATGATGGCAACGCCTTCCGGAACGTTGTCCGCGCCGTAGCACTTGACTGCCGCTCTCGGACCGTCGGAATACGGCGTTTCGGAAACTACCGTGACTTCTTCGGTG
>JBJFGC010000253.1:0-3016 GCA_051892315.1 Eubacteriales bacterium | reverse complement strand
TCCGCTGTATCCGACCATCGTTGATAAATACGATGTCAAGCAGTACTTGGAGCCCATCATCGGCAAGGAGCATATCATCCCTACCTTGGGTATCTGGGATTCGGCGGACGCAATTGATTTTGATTCTCTGCCCGAGCAGTTCGTGCTCAAATGCACGCACGATTCCGGCAGTATCGTGATCTGTCAGGACAAACAAACATTCGACACCGAAGCCGCAAAAAAGAGTTTGGCTAAGCATCTGCGCCATAACTTTTATTACGGCGGCAGAGAATGGCCGTATAAAAATCTGAAACGCCGCATCATCGCCGAGCCCCTGCTCAAAGACGATCACTGCGAAGGACTCAACGATTATAAGTTTTTCTGCTTCGGCGGCAAAATGAAGCTTATGCTTCTGGCAACGGACAGAAACGTCCCCGGCAAAGAAGTGCGGTTTGATTATTACGATGCGGACTTCCGGCATCTGAACCTGACGCGAGGACACCCCATGTCCGGCACCGTCCTGCAGGATACCCGGGGCTTTGCGGAAATGAAGCGCATGGCAGAATCCATGGCGCAGGGCTTCCGTCATGTGCGGGTCGATTTTTACTACGTCAACGGTACGATCTACTTCGGCGAATACACGCTCTTTCCCGCCTGCGGCTTCAAGCTGTGGGAGCCGTATGAATGGAATAACATCCTCGGCAGTTGGATCGATTTGAACCCGTAACTTTTTCGTAATCTGCAGGAGAGAAAAGCCAAGAATGAATGATCTGACTTTGTTGATCAGCACCTGCGAGAAGTTTTCCGACATCTGGAACATCCAGTGCAGTCTATTGAACGAAAACTGGGGCGATCGCGATATCCGCACGGTATTGCTGACAGACGCGCCTAATTCCTATCGGCATGACGGTGTGGAAGTCGTCAGCGCGGGCGACGGCGCGGATATGAAAGACCGCCTGTCCTTCTTTGTTGACGCCATTGACACAGAATATGTCCTCATCACGTTGGACGATTATTTTCTTACCAAAAAAGTTGACAATTCCAAAATACAATCTTTGATACGCCTCATGGAAGCGCAAAAGCTGGATTACATCCGTCTGTTTCCGTCCCCCCATTCACGCAAGACGCTCCCCATTGCGGGAGAAGCGCACGTGCGGATGCTCACGTTCGATAAGCGGTATGATGTCAATCTGTACCCCGGGCTGTGGCGCAAATCCTTTTTGAAGGAAACGCTGGCGGCAGAGCAAAGCGATGCGTGGCAGTATGAGGTCTCCCTGACCAAAACAGCCGTACGTCTGAACGCCAGATGCGCATGGTGCAAAGAGGATGTATATCACATTCTGGATGCCGTCCGCAAAGGGAAATTCCTGCATCCCGCCAAACGCTTTGTGGATTCCTACGGTCACTACGAGGGAAACCGCGGCGTCATTGCCCGCAAAGAGGAGATCCGCATTGCCGTTCTGAGCATGATCAACCGTACTATGCCCGAATCCCTGCGTAAATTTCTCAAACGGAAGGCGCAAAAGCACGGGGCGCACTTTTATTCGCCCGATTAACCGAAAAACCGTACGTTTTCCCGCCGTGCGCGGGTAGAACATAACAAATTGCCGTAAAACGGCACGGAGGAAAAAATGGAAAACACAAACAAGAAAGGCCTGCTGCGTGTTGTAGCTCTCGTTCTGTTGGTTGTGACTGTCGGCGCGCTGTTTCTGACAGCATGCGGCGGTGACGACAAAAAGCCGAGCACCACAACTGCGTCCGGCAGCTCGATCAACCCCGGCGACGACACAAATTCGACCAACGCTTTGGTCAGAGAAAAATACGCCGCTTACGCTGACGCTTACAAAGGTCAGGAATTCAAGATCCTCTCCCCGGAAAGCGGCTCCTTCTGGTACGGTAGCTTCATGAGTGACACGTTCAACGAAATCTGGTATGAGACCGACTCCTCCGAGCCTCTGGAAAGCTCGATCTATACGCGCAACCGTTACGTGGAGGATCTTTTGGGCATCACCATCTCGCCGGTCTTTGTGACCAATGAAGAAAACGACCGCCCCGCAGACCGTCTGCGCACCGCCGTGGAAACCGGCAGCAAGGACTACGATATGGTTCTGCAAACCCTGAACAGCGGTCTTGTGACCTCCATGGAAGGTCACTGCGCCAACCTCAGAGATATCGAAACGCTTGATCTGAGCAACCCCTGGTGGGACCAGAACATGGGTGAAGCGTACACCATTTTTAACAGCAACCAGTACATGACCGCAGGTCATATCAACGTCTTTGACGATATGTCCATTCTGCTCCTCATGTTCAACAAGGACATGTGCGAAGAGCTGAGTATTGACCCGCTGTATCATTACGTCCGCGAAAACAACTGGACCATCGATACGGTCGCCGAGCTGTGCGAAAAGACCCGCCGCAAGGTAACGCAGGGTTCCTGGGGTCTGGAGGATATCTACGGCACCAACCAGTGCGGCGGCTATTTCCACGGCTTCAACCTCCCCCAGACCGAGACCGATGAAGATGGCGTTCCTCAGCTCACCATTGAGAGAGAAGAGCATGTCAATGCGGCTCTGAAGCTGTATGAGACCATTGTGGAAAATGAATACTACCTCGACGAAGCCCTCGGCGGCGACGCCACGGAAATGTTCTCCGACGGTCAGATCTTTTTGTTCTCCAATCTGACCTGTATGCTGAACCGTTTCCGCAATCTGACCATCGAATTCGGCGTTATGCCTTACCCGAAGCTGAATGCGGAACAGACCAAATACAGCCACTACGTCAACCAGGAATTCTTCACGGTTTTCGTGATTCCGAGTTTTGTCCAAGACCAGGATCGTGCCGGTTTGGTCATGGACGTTATGGGCGGCTTCTCCACCGATACCATCTACAAAACCACCTTTGGGACCCTGATGGGTTACGATTCCAAGCTTCTGCGCGATAACGATTCCAAGGATATGCTGGATATCGTCATGCAGAACCGCCAGTTCGACTATTCCATCTACGGTTTCGGCGAGCTGAATAGCAAGATCTACCGTAT
>JBJFGC010000252.1:0-12382 GCA_051892315.1 Eubacteriales bacterium | reverse complement strand
CTTGCTTGCGAGAAGCTTTTCGGCGTATTCGCGCTGCTTGGTGTACTCGTCGGTGATGATGCGCGCGCACTTGGCGGTCGCAACCACGAGAGTATAACGGTTGATTTTGTAATTATTCGTAAGTTCTCCGATCGACGGATAAATCATGACAATGTACCTTCCTTTTTTGAGTATCGTATGAAAAATTTCCGGCATTCCTTCTTAGAATACCGCGTTTTTACGCAAAATATTCGGCAACGCAGTCCGCCATCCGCGCAAAGCGGACGTGCTCCGCCTCCAGGATGGAGCAGATCGTGCGGGCGCATTCCGCGGACCGTCCGGTCTCGTTGATAACGATGTAATCGTAGTTCACGGCCTCACGGATTTCCGCGCGGGCACGCGCCAGTCTTCCCTGAATGACCTCCTCGGGCTCCGTACCGCGTCCGCGCAGACGGCTCTCCTGCTCGGCCGCCGAGGGAGCAAGCAGCATCACGGTGACGCATTCCGCGCCCATCAGCCGCTTGATCTGCCCGCCGCCGTCCACTTCGATTTCCAGAAGGAGGTCGTTTCCTGCCGAAAGGATGCGCTCGGCCTCGGAGCGCAGCGTACCGTAATAGTTGCCGTTGTACTGCGTGTATTCCAGTACCTCCCCGCGCTCGATGAGACGCTCAAATTCTTCGCGGGTCTTGAAATAATATTCCACGCCATCCGTTTCGCCTTCGCGCGGAGGACGTGTCGTCGCCGAGACGGACACCTGCATGGACGGACAAATCTGCCGCAGTTCTCCGACAACCGTCCCTTTTCCGCTGCCGGACGGACCGGACAGAACCAGAACTATGCCGCGTTTACTCATTTTCCGTTTCTCCTCCGTCGTCATCCGCACGCGCGGTTTCTCCGTTCAGCCGCGCGGACACCGTTTCGTTCTGGAGCGCGGAGAGAACCACGTGGTCGCTGTCCATAATCACCACGCACCGCGTTTTGCGGCCACAGGTGCAGTCGATGGCGCGGCCGCTGTCCTTGGCCTCCTGCACCAGCCGTTTGGCGGGAGCGGAATCGGAAGCAACCACGGCGACCACACGCGCGGCGTTGATCATATTATTGAAGCCTACGTTTACAAATTTCATATATTTCCCCGTTTTACTCAAGATTCTGAATCTGTTCACGGATTTTTTCCAGCTCGGTTTTCATGTCGACCACCAGATGAGCGATTTCGGCGTTGGCGGCCTTGGAGCCGATGGTGTTGACCTCGCGGTTGATTTCCTGAAGGAGGAAGTCCAGCTTTCTCCCAAACGCCTCGTCGGAACGGATAATCTCGTCAAACGCCGCAAAGTGCGAATCCAGACGCACAAGCTCTTCGTCGATGGCTGCGCGGTCCGCGTAAATGGCTGCCTCCGTCAGAATGCGCTGCTCGGCGATTTCGAGGTCGAAGTCCTTGAGGAGCTGACGGATGCGCGTCTCCAGTTTGGCGGGGTATCCGGCGATATCCTCTGCCGAAAGCGCGGCAATCCGTTTGGCGGATGCCTGAATCCCCTCGGCCTTTTTGAGAAGGTCGGCGCAGAGGTTTGCGCCCTCCCGTTCCCGCATGGTTACAAATTCCCGCACCGCGTCGGCAAGAACGGTCCGGACCTCCGCCCAGTCGCGCTCCATATCGTCGTCGGGCTTTTTTACATTAAAGATATCGCGGTTTCCGGCCACGGACATCACCGAAATGTCATCGCGCAGGCCGAAGGTATCGCGGAGAAGCTCCAGCGCGGCAAGGTAGGCGCCGGCGGCCTCCCGGTCGAGGGAAATCTGCAGCCCGCGCTGCTCGATGACGTCGATGCCGATGTAGACCTCGACCTTCCCGCGGACGATGCCCGCCTCGGAAAGGTAAGCCTTGATTTTCTCCTCAAGAAAGCCGTACATTCTCGGCAGCTTCACGGTACAGTCGAGATAACGGGAATTGACGCTTTTGATTTCCGCCGTAATATCCAGTGCGCCGTCGGACGAAACCGCTCGCGCTCGCCCGAAGGCTGTCATACTTTTTAACATATGTCTGTGAATCCTTTTATTTTTTATTTGGCCCGCTGAAATTCCGTATAAATGCCGTGTTCGGTCACCACGGATTTCGCGGCCGCAATTTTATCATAGGCAGCGTACAGGTAGTTTTCCGCGCACGTCCCCTCGTTTTCCGCAGAAAGCCGCGTGACGTCCGCGAAGCCGTATTCGGTAAGAGACTGGCACGCGGGCGTTCCCACCGCGCCGTCGTAGATTCCGGCAAAGAAAATGGGCAGGGTGCTGCAGTTCTCCGCAAAGCTGCCGAAAACCTTCATGCGGTTCCGGACACTTTCCTCTGCGACGCCGGAGAGGTCTGCCGCACAGAAAACGTACTTGTCCTTCGTTTCCGCACAGCGTACGACGCAGTACGCAAACGAACCGCGTTCGGCATCGGACAGCGTCGGCATCTGCGACATGGACAAACGTCCCGCCGAAGAATACGTGTAGGTTTCGGTGCGATAGTACATCAGGCTGTGCTTGGTGTCCGCCTTTTCGTCCGCACCGAGGCCATAGCCGGAGAGCTGTTCTCCCAGCTTCTCCGCCGTATCGCCGTACGCGTTCTGCACGATAAGAAAGTCAGGCGCGTACGCCTCCACTTCCGCGGCGACGGCGGAAAGCTTTGCGTCGTCCACGCTGCCCGCGCCGAAGTTGTAGGTCAGCAGGGAGTAGACCTTTCCCTCCCCTTCCTTCACCTCGCCGTAGATGTAGTTGTCCGCCGCCGAGAAGGTGAAGGTCGGACGTCCGGCGACAAATCGCAGGAATTCATCGACCGCCAGACGGGTCGCTGCGTCGTCGTGACCGGCGATTACGAGCTTCTGTCCGACAAGCGCGTAGCCGTACTGCCACATCTGAAGCCCGTCGAGAAATTCCTGCGTTTCCGGCCGGTTGGTCTCGCCGACGAGAATTTCATAGTCCCGCATGGCGAACTCCGTCCTCCCCTCGCGGTAGAAGTCGGTGGTGAGTTTCAGCGAATAGCCGGCGTTCTCCAACGCTGAGCGGACGTCCATCCCGCACTGAACGAGGTCCCCCTCGGCGTAATCGGAGCGAACAATCACATAATTCATAAGAGAAGACGCGTCAATCGCAAAACCGTCCGGTTCCGCACCGGTTCCGGCGTCCGTCCCGCTGCACGCGCACAGCAAAATTCCGAGAAGGAGCATCAGCAGGACAGCAGTCCATATTTTTTTCACGCCATGATTCATCTCCAATCCAAATGCGTTCGAAAGTGCGGCCGCCGCGGAAAGAGGAACGTCTGCGCGCCCTTCCTTCCGTATGCCAACAACTCACCCATTATGATATTTACTTTATATTATACAATATCCGGGTCTCCATTGTCAACGAAATGAGATAAAAATTCATACAAATAAAAAAATTAGGCCCCCGGTGCGGACGGAATCTTCCACGGAAGGCGTGTGTGCTTTTTTCCGGATCCGGAAGCGGACTCGCAGCGGGATGTCAGTCCCAAAGCAGCCATCGGCCTCACGCAGCTTTAAAATTCTCTTTTTCAAAAGCTGCCCAGAGGTCTCCCAAAGACTTGACACCCCCGCCTGCGCGTTATATAATGGGTTATAGAATGGTAAAGTCCACAAATTTTCAAGGAGGTTTTCCATCCATGCTTCCCTTCCTCCGTCCCACCTCGGCAGACGATCTTCCCCAGCTTCTCGCTCTGTACAATTCCTGCGCGGGCGGACGCGCGCTGTTTGATCCCATCACCGTCGAAGAATTTCACGCGCTTTTTCTGCCGGACACGCCGTTTGCCAATCCCGACGATGCGGCCTCGCGCAAGTTCTGTCTGACGGCCGTCTCCGAAACCGGTGAATGTCTCGGCTTCGCGTCCGGCAGCGTCTCCCCCTCCGCACCGAACGCTTACATCACCTGCGTTGTCACCAAATACGAGGGCCGCGGCATCGGAAAAGCCCTTCTCCTTGCGCTGGAAGCAGAGCTAAAGTCGTTCCATCCCGCTCTCGCGCACTACCGCATCATGTTCTACAACCCCGCCCTTCTCCGCTGGAGAGTCCCCGAAACGGGCGGCGCGCTGCATCCGGGGATGCCGGGCGTCGATCTCGGCTCCCGTGCCTACGTCTGGTTCCAGAACATGGGCTACCGCAACTACACCTTTTTCAACGCATACTACAAAAAAATCTCCGGAGGCGTACCCGAACCGGAGAAAATACTGGAAAAAAGAAAAGCCAACGAGGCCCGCGGTCTGCGCGTCACCCTCTATGACCGTGCCAAGCACGGTTCGCTGGAGCCGCTGCTGGATTCGCTGGGAAGCGCAGGCTGGCGCGGAACGCTCCTGCGCAACGAAGCCCGCGCCGTTCCCCTTCCGCTCATGGTCGCGGTCGACGAAACCTCACCGGACGAAAACGGCCGTGCGTTCGTCTGCGGCTTCGCCGGCCCCATGCTCCGCGAGGAAAGCGGCCGCGGTTATTTTGCCGGCATCGGCATCCACGCGTCCTATCGCCAGTGCGGTCTCGGAAGCACCCTGTTCGCCGCCCTGTGCCGCGGTCTTTCGGACGTTGGCGCGGATTACATGACCCTCTTTACCGGCGAAAACGGCACCGCGCGAAAAATTTACGAGGCCGCAGGCTTCCGCACAGCGCGTTCGTTCGCAGGAATGGAGAAGTAAACCTCCGCCCCCTTCATTCGTCATTCGTCAAGACAGATCACATCAATCGTCATGCGGGTCCGCTGAACGTCCATACCGCGCAGCTCGACAAGGTAGTCCAGTTCAAGGGAACCGCCGCCGTCGAACGTCAGGGTTCCGTCGCATTTTTTGGCGTAGACGGCGACCTCGAACGGCATGACAGGGGTCGTATAAGCTGAAATATGGCGGACACCGCGTTCGCAGACCAGACTGCTCATGACAGGCCCGTTGTGAATAATGCTCACGCGGTTGTTCTGCGAGGGCGTGAACGCGAGAACGGTGCGGGTGTTTTCCATGGAATCGTCTTCGGTGTATTCCAGTTCAATCGTCTCGCAGCCGTCCACATCCGCGGTGCGGCGCATCCGGGCGAGGGTTTTGAAAACATAGGTCCCCTCCTCGTCGCCGCCGTTGTCCCCGCTGAGAATGCGGTCCGCCAGCTCCTCCAGCCTCCGGTACAGTTCCTCCGCGGCGGAGGCGTCGTCTTCCTCTGCATCGTCGTACCCGTCATCGTATTCGCCGTCGTCCGGCGCGTCATAATCCGCAATGGCATCCGGCGAAAAGCCCTCGGGCAGTTCCTCACCGTATTCGTCCGCGCCGTCGTCGTCAAACATGGACATACCGGGACCGAGCGCGCGCGTCATCTTGTGCTGCGCCGTGAGCGTCAGACGCACCGTTTTTTCGTCCGCAGCCGCGGGAACCGCCGCCTCCTCGCACGGGAGGCGTTCGTTCGATAAATTCATTCGTATGCTCCTTTTTCAGTATGCGTTTTTGGGGATGACCCGCATCCTCACTTTTCACGCGCTTCCTCCAGACGTTTCCGCACCCTTGGAAAGATGACAAGGCAGGCAGGAACAAGCAGGACACATGCGGCAATCCACGCGGCCGGATTGGCAAAGCAGATGGCATCAAAGCCGTACGTTCCCGTGAAGGCGAGAGCCACGACGCTCCGCGCGACCATCTCAAACAGGCCGGCAAACATGGCGGTAACGCCGTATTCAAGTCCCTGCAATCCGAAGCGGCAGACCGTGAGTGTGCCGAGCGGCACATAGAACAGGCAGTTCACGCGGATAAACTGGCGGACGTAGCCGAGCAGCTCCGCGAGGTTCGGCTCGTCGCTGTCGATGAAAATCAGCGAGACATATTCGCCGCACGTGTACATCAGAAGGCCCATGGCCAGGCTGTACACCGTGGCAAGCAGCATTCCGCTGCGCACCCCCTCCCGGACGCGGCGGTAATTTTTCGCACCCATATTCTGTCCGCACCAGGTTGAAATGGTGACGCCGAGGGTAGAGAACGGAAGATGGACGAAGGACTGCACCTTGTTGGCCGCCGTAACGGACGCGACCACCACGGAACCAAGGTTATTGACGGCTGCCTGAATGAGAATCGAACCGATGGCGGTAATGGAATATTGCAGGGCCATCGGCAGGCCGGAAAGGACAAGGCGGCGCGCGATATGTCCGCTGAAGCGCCGTTCTTCCGGCGCCTCAAAGCGCCGCAGATCCGGATAATTGCGCAGGATGTAGACAAGGCAGACGATGCCGGAGACGGCCTGCGAGGTTATGGTGGCGATTGCAACGCCAAACACGGCGAGTCCGCAGACGCACACAAGTAGCAAATCGAGGGCAATATTCAGCACCGACGCCATCATCAGGACGAAAAGGGGAGTCCGGCTGTTTCCCATGGCGCGCATGAGGGCCGCTCCGGTGTTGTAAAGAATCGTCACGGGAATGCCCAAGAAGATGACGCGGAGGTATATCAGCGAGTCGCCGAAAATATCCGCAGGAAAGTCCATGGCGGTGAGCATCCAGCGCAGGGAAAGCGAAGTGCCGACGGTCAGAACAACGGCAAAAAAGGCCGCGAGATACACGATATTCATCACACACCGGCGGAGCATTTTCCGGTCGCCGGAACCGAATGCCTGCGACACGGGAATGCAGAAGCCGGCGCACATGCCGTCGACAAACCCAATCACAAGAAATGTAATGGAGCCCGTCGCGCCCACAGCCGCCAATGCGTTCGTTCCCACAAACTGTCCGACCACCGCCGCGTCCACCATATTGTACAGCTGCTGCATCAGGTTTCCCAGCAGAATGGGCAGGCAGAATCGCAGCATCAGCGGCAGTACAGGTCCGTTTGTCAAATCAAGTGTAGTTTTTCTGGTCATAGGTTCTTTTCTCCAAATGGGATAGGATGGGATGCGTCTCTGCCTCGCGTCCTATCCTTCCCTCTCCCGCAGCTTTTCCTGCGCAATGTTGTAGAGAATCACGGAAACGATTACAATGGCGGCGCCGGTGAGGGCGACGGGGGTAAGGGTTTCGTGAAGAACGAGGGCAGCAAGGATGGGATTGATGATGGGCTCAACCATGCTGATGAGGGAGGCCGTAAGAGGAGGGGTTCCCATTAACCCTTCCGCCATGCAGATGTAACCGAAACCATATTGCACGATGCCGATGGCGAGAATCCCGCCGATGGAAACCGCTGTAAATTCGGTTTCTGTCAGAAGCCACGGAAGTCCCGCAGCACCGCTGATGATACAGCCGACCAGAACCGACGAAATGGTGTCCGCACCATCCAGACGCTTCATCAGAAAGACCACTGCGTAAATCGCGCCGCCGAGCAGCGCAAACAGGTTTCCCGCCATGCCGCCCGCCGAGAGACTGTCCACAAAGAAGCAGATTTCTCCCGCCGAAATCACAAGCGTGGCGAGAATGTCCAGCTTCTTCGGCTTTTCACGGAACAGCAGCCACAGGTAGAATAAAATAAAAACCGGCGCCGTGTACTGGATGAGAATGGCGTTCGCCGCCGTCGTCAGCTTGTTCGATACAACGTACAGAATGCTCGAAAAACCAATGGCGCACCCGCCGATGAGGACCGCTTTGTTCAGAACAAACCGGTGATGCCGGATTTTCATGTACACCACCAGCAGAACCGCTGCGATCCAACCGCGGCCGGAGCTGATCGCCATCGCCGACCACGGAACAAGCTTCACAAGCGTCCCGCCGAGGGAAAAGAACAGCGCGCACAGCAAATTCAGAAAAGGATAAATGTACGATTTTTTCGGATTCATAAGAAGCTCCGTTCCTGTTTTAAGCATCCAAAAGGTCTTCCAGAGACAGCTGCCGCAGACTTCCGTCCGTGTCATGCGCCTGCCACGCAACCACACAGCCGCGGGACGGCAGAACGTGAATCGCCTGCCCGAACATCCCGCTGCCGTGATAGCTTCCGCCGCCGTCCAGCGGAATCCAGAACGACAGACCATAACCCGTCGCAGCCTTCGGATGCGAAATCACCTGCGTCGCGCGGCGGACAAACTCCTCCGAAACCACGCGCACACCGAACAATTCCCCGCCCTCCAGATAGACCGCGCCGAGCTTGGCCATATCTGCCACGCGGAGGAACAGTCCGGTACCGCCCATCGCATGTCCTGCCGGACAGGTCGCCCATGCCCAGCCCTGCATGTGCAGCGGTTCAAACAGACGCTTGGCCAGCAGATGCTGCATGGGCTGCCCGGTCACACGAGCAACCATGCGCGAGGCAAGGTAGAAATTGGAGTCGGAATAAGCAAAACGTTCCCCGGGAACGCTCACAAACGGGTGCTCCAGCACAAGGTCAAGCCAGTCGGTCTTAGGATAGGAAAACACGTCTTCTGTATCAATGTCCAGAAACATCCCGTCAATGCCGACCGTCTGCGAAAGCACGCGCTCTACCGTGACTTCCCGCCACAGCGGGTTCATCCCAGGACGTTCCTTCCGGAAAAGATCGTACACCGTATCGTCCAGCGACAGCAGCCCGTCGTCTATGCACATTCCAACTGCCGTCGACGTAAAATTCTTCGACACCGAATAAAGGTCCTTGCAGTCGTCCCCCGGCCGGATCGTCCGCATCCGGATCGTTCCGCCGGCATACATCGCCGCACAGCTCACCGGCAGATGCTTCTCCTCAACAACTGCCGCCAGCCGCTCCAGCAAATCAAAATTCATGTCATACTCCTTTGTTGGAAGGATCTTTTTCCAACGTTTCATTGATTGTCAGGCGCAAGCCGAACGGCTTGCGTTTTCTCTTCTGTCACAATCCATTCGCTTCTCGGCAGAGGCGCGTGAAAACCGAGTCCGCATAGCGAATCGCGCTTGCTCACCAAGAGTTCCCGCGCATGCTCCGCATCTTAAAATTTCACTTCCCGTAAAACCGGATCGGGGTTTATGTTCAGGCTGTAGCGGTCAGCGAGTTCGAGGGCTTTGGCGTAGGAAGGGGCATCGACGGCTGCATCGGCGGAGTGGGCGTCGCAGCCGATGCAGACCTCCGCACCCATTTCGCCGCAGAGGCGGAAAAAGGCGTCGTGGGGGTAGGGACGGTGGTCGCGGATGCCGAGAAGGTTGATTTCCAGAGGGATTTTGCAGTCGATGGCACAGGCGATAAGACGGGAATAGAGCCGGTCATAAACGGCAGAATCGCCGGTGTAGTTCAGAAGGTCAGGATGGGCAAAGTAAGTGAACAGACCGGTACGCATCGCCTCGCAGGTCTGGTTGACGTAAGTTTCGAGGTAGGCTTCGTCCGTCGTCGTGACTCCGGAGTAGCGGCCGGAGATTTCGTTTTCGATAAAGTGCTGGCCGAGAATCAGGTAGTCGACCTCATAGCGCGTAATGAGCTTCAGAAAATCCTCGAAAAACGCCGGATAGTATTCCGCCTCGTAGCCGATGCGGATATCGATTTTTCCCCGGTACTCTTCCCGAAGCGCCTGCAGCGTCGTCACATAGTCCTCCTGCGCTTCCCGTTTCATACGGAAGCCGGAGTAGTAGCCGTCCGGAAATGCGTACGGTGCGTGATCGGAGAACCCAAACCGCTTCAGCCCTCCCGCAATCGCGTTTTCAAGATATTCCCGCTCCGTCCCCGACGCGTGGTTGCAGCGAAACGTGTGGGCGTGCAGGTTGACCGTCATCTTCATGTTCTATTCACCTCATCCATTTTTCGGCCGTTTCCGCGTCCCGCAAGGGGACGCACCTTTTTGTCGGTAGATATTTTAACACAATCCCCCCAAACTTACAATAGCTTTTTTGGGCAAGAAATCCCGCGAAAAATACAGGCGTCATGTGTATTATTTCACCCCTCTCCGAACATGGCCGCCGCCATTTTGGCCAACGCTCGGCTCCGGTAGCGGTAGACGCTGCTTTTTTCCAACGCACACTCCTCGCAGATGGAATCGAATGAATGTTCCGGTTCAAAGTAGAATTTCGAAATGATGTTCCGCTCGGTGTCGTCAAGAAGCTGGAGCGAATGTTCGACAGCGGCAATGGTACGGCGGAGGTAGCGGATGCGTTTGTTCCATGTCTCCGCCGCCGTCAGGGACATGCCGGCGGTATCCTCCACAGAGGTCAGATACGCGAGAGAATGCCGGTATGCATCCAGTTCCCGCAGGATTTTGTCGACTTTTTTGATGGAATAGCTTTTTTTCAAACCGTATCTCCCTTCTTTCGTTTATGAATTCGAGGACGCCTAAAATTGAACAAATGTTTCTTTTCGGGCATTATATCACAAACTTATGTACTTGTCAAGAGGGGAGGAACTTCAGAACATAAATTCTGATTTTTCCGGAAGGGAAAAATTTTTCTGCTCACGCTGCCGTTTCCGCTTGACTTTCGTTTCCGGCATGTGCTATAATAGCACACACCACAAATACAAAACAGAGGTTTTTACAAATGAACAACATCAGACGAACCCGGGACATTGTGTCCATCAAGCGAACCATCGCGTCCAACTATGACAAATTCCGCTCGCTCAGCCTGTTTTTCCACGAACGCAAGGCCGTACTGGACAAAATTGTCAGCCTGCCGGAGGAGGAGATCGCCAAAATCGCAGCGGAATGCCGGGAGGGCGGCGTACGCTGGCGCGCATTTGCGAAGTATATGAACAAAATCGAAGGCGCCCTGCTCACCGGCGAAGTCGTCGACCGGAGTCAGAGCGAGGACTGTGCGATCCCGGACATCGACGGTGTGCCGGTGAAGGATTTTCTCCACATTCATGAAACCCCTTCCGGCGTGAACCTGTCCTTTGAAGTGAACGGTCTGTACGATGTGTACGCGAAGATGAACCGCAACGGCTGCTTTGAAGTGTCCGGTATGAACGTAACGCCCCAGACGGAGTTTACCGTGGTCAACGAGCTGAATACGTTCTGGGAAGACCGTTATTCTCTGGCCCTCAAAAGCGAACGCCTTTCCTTTGCCGTTTCCGTGGAGGACCCCAAAACCGGCAAAAAAGGCGGCGCGTGTGCCCGCATCTACGTCTTCCGGGACGGCACCCTGACCGTGGACGACCTGTCCAAATACATGGACACCTCCGCGCTGACCCTGTGGATTGCCCCGTAACATCAATCAGGAGGACCGAATCATGCTGATTACCTCATGGAACCTCGGATATTCATCCGCGCTCGACACCGCACCCGCCGAAACCGTTCCGGCGACTGCCCCCGCCGAAGTCCAGCTGATCTGGCAGAAGGCCAAGGGAATGCCCGATTACAACTACGGCGTCCATTTCCGCGAGTACCGATGGATGGAGGACTGCTTCTGGCATTATTCCACCACCCTCTCCCTCGAAAAGCGCGACGGCTTTGTCCCGGTTCTGACGTTTGAATTTCTTGATTACCGCTACACCATCCGCGTGAACGGCGACGTTCTGGCCGACGGCGAGGGCATGTTCACCCCCGTCAAGCTGAACCTCGCGGACTATGCCGGAAGGGACGTGCTGCTGGAAGTCATCTTCCACCCGATCCCGAAGGTTCCCGGCGCGCCCGAGGACCGCAATCAGGCCGCAATGTCCGTCAAGCCCCCGTGTTCCTACGAATGGGACTGGCATCCGCGTCTCGTCCCGACCGGTCTTTCCGGTGACGTCCGACTGGACTACCGCCCCATTTCCCATTTTGTTTCCACCGAATATACCTACACCCTCGCGGACGACTTCTCCTCGGTCACCGTGAATGCGGAACTGACCACCTCCGGCGAAGGGGACATCCTCGTGGAAATTCTGGACGGCGATACCACCGCTGCCGCGGCCGAGCTCCACGTTCCCACGGCGGGGACGTACAACGTTCCGGTCACGCTCGCCCATCCAAAACTCTGGTGGTGCCGCGGTCAGGGCGAACAGAACCGCTACACCGTCCGTGCGGCGATCGGGAAGGGCGCACACGCCGAAGCAGTCTCCCGCGCGATCGGTTTCCGCCGCGTGAAGCTCGTCATGAACGAGGGCGCATGGCGTGCCATCCCGCCGCAGACGCAGGGCAAGTACCCGATCACCCTCGAACTGAACGGCCGCCGGATTTTCGCCAAGGGCTCCAACGTCGTCAGCCCCGACATTTTCCTCTCCAAAGTCACCCCCGAACGGTATGAAACGCTCGTCCGGTATGCCGCTGACGCGAACATGAACATCTTCCGCATGTGGGGCGGTTCTCCGGTCAACAAGGAATGCTTCTTTGACGCCTGCGACCGCTTCGGCATCATGATCTGGCAGGAATTCACCCTCTCCTGCAACAACTACCCCGACGACGCGCACTATCTTGCCGTTCTCGAAAAGGAAGCTGCAAGCATTATCAGGCGGCTCCGCGTCCATCCGTCCGTGGTGCTCTGGTGCGGCGGAAACGAGCTGTTCAACGCATGGTCCGGGATGACGAACCAGTCCCACGCGCTGCGTCTGCTGGACAAAATGACCTACGACCTGGACCGGAACACC